>CAYXFW010000060.1:0-10010 GCA_964464305.1 uncultured Verrucomicrobiota bacterium | reverse complement strand
GGCCAACACGGCCGACGCCTCCTTCACGGGCTTCCTGCGCGGGAAGACCCGCACCACCGGCGGACTCGAACACCTGTTGATCGACGGCGCGGTTGCGCAGGACGGGGCCGCGGACGACGGCGCCGTCGTGACCGCAGCCATCGGTTCGCTCGGCGCCAATCCCTGGGGCCTCCACGACATGGCCGGCAACGTCGCCGAATGGACCCGCAGCGCCCGCGCGCCGTATCCGTACGTCGACGGCGACGGACGCAACGACGAGGTTCGCATCACGAGTCGCATCGTCCGCGGCGGCTCGTTCTTCGACCCTTCTTCCCGCTGCCGCCCGTCGATCCGCCTCGCCTACCCCGCCTGGCAGCGCATCTTCAACGTGGGCTTCCGCGTCGTGTGTGAAGAGGCGCCCCGGACCGCGGCACGGTAACAGAACCGACGCGCGCGGGATGGCTGGAGAACGCCAGGATCGCCTTGCCGACCCGCTCCATGACGCGGGGGAAAGGGGTTACTGGGACGCCTGGCCCGAGGCCATGAGTTCGCTCTGGCGGGCGTAGCGAGTCAACCCGTAGCACTGATCGATGTACTTGGGGATGCGCGCATCGGACGGGTAGGCCGCGCGGCAGATCTCGAACGCTTTCACGGCGTCGGTGCACATGGAGGGGATCCGGCCCAGATGCCCGGCGTCCTTGTCCTCCTGAAATTTCTTGAAGAGCGCGTACGCCTCGTTGAAGAGCCCGGCGCCCTCCATGAAGGACGGGTTCTCGAACGGAACCTCGGGGCCGCCGGAGGCGACCGGCACTGCCCGCGTCGGCGCGGCCGGTTTTGGGGCGGGGTCGGTCTCCGCCGCGGGAGCTGCGGGTGCGGACTCCGCGGTTCGTGCCGTGAGGTTCGAAGGCAGTGACGGCTCGAACGGATCGGGAACGGACACGGTGAAGCCGGGCGTCGGCGCGCTCGCCCCGTTCTTGCGCCGTGCAGCCTCCCAGGGCGGCAGCACGGGCCCCATCGGGATCGGCGTAAACGTGATGTTCGACGGCAGGACGGCGGGGGCGAGTTCCACGGTCGGATCCTTCTGCCGCTGCTCCGCCCGCTGCCGCATCTCCTCGCGCTGCGCGTCGATCTCCTGCTGCTTCTTCGACCGCTTCGCAGCGTCGGCATCCCCTGCCACAACCGCCGCGCACAGGATCGCGACGAGCATCCGCAGCCCTGCGTTCCCTCGCGGCAACGACGGTCGACGTGCGAACTCCAACGGCCTGTTCTTCCGATCCAT
This sequence comes from uncultured Verrucomicrobiota bacterium, assembly GCA_964464305.1. Taxonomy (GTDB): domain Bacteria; phylum Verrucomicrobiota; class Kiritimatiellia; order PWTM01; family PWTM01; genus VGWF01. The sequence continues at coordinate 8,752 of CAYXFW010000060.1, read as the reverse complement.
ATGCGTGGAAACATGCCCTACGACGCCGGAAAACGCAAGCCTCCGCCGTGGTCAGATCGTGCGGAGGCGGTCCTTGATCTCGCGGGTGTCCTCGTCCTCGATGAGCCCGCCGGCGTGCAGGGCCACGTTCACGAGGACGCCGATCATGATGCCGGACATCACCATGCTCGATCCGCCGTAGCTGATGAACGGCAGCGCGAGGCCCTTGGTCGGAAGGCATCCCGTGACGACGCCGATGTTGAGCATCGCCTGCAGCGTGAGGGTCAGCGTGATGCCGAACGCGAGCAGCCGGCCGAAGGTGTCCCTGGCGCGCACGACGATGGCGATCCCGCAGACGAAAATCCCGAGGAACAGCAGCAGCACGCCGATCGACGCGCCGAAGCCGAGCTCCTCCGCGATGATCGGAAGGATGAAGTCGGTGTGGGCCTCGGGGAGGTAGTACTGCTTCTGCATGCCATGGCCGAGCCCGGTGCCGTAGGGTCCGCCGGACACGAAGGCGTTGATCCCCTGCGTCAACTGAAAGGCCTGGTCCTCGGCGTACCGCTCGGGATGCAGGAAGGCCAGAAAGCGCCCGAGGCGGTTCGGGTCGTGCGCGATCGCCACGGCAAAGAGGCAGAGGCAGGCTGCCGAGATGATCGTCAGGTAGCTCAGGCGCGTCCCGCCCAGGAAGAGGACCGCCATCCCCACCGCGCCGATCAGCATGGTGGTTCCGTAGTCCGGCTCGAGGAAGATGAGCAGCAGCACGAACCCCATCACGCCCATCGGGATGACGACGCCGTCGCGGATCGTCGTCACGCGCCGCTCGTTCCGCTTGACCCACCACGCGAGGAAAAGAACGACGGCGAACTTCGCAAGCTCGGAGGGCTGGAAATTGGCGAAGCCCATGCCGAGCCAGCGCCGGCTCCCGTTGATGAGAAGTCCCACGCCGGGGATGAGGCACATCACGAGAAGAACGACGACGAACGCGACGAGCGGAACTGCGAGCCACCGGAGCCGGTGATAGTCGATCCGCGCCGCCGCAACCCCTCCGGCCCCGGCCAGCGCGAGCCAGATGACCTGGCGGATCAGGAAGTGATTGGCGTTGTGATAGCGGCTCTCACCCTGCACACCGCTGGCGCTGGCGAGCATGATCACGCCCAGCGTCGCGAGCACCAGCACCAGACAGATGAGAAGGCTGGCGGTCTTCCACATGCCTTCGCGTCCAGCTCCCCGATCAGTCGGCGAGCGGAATCAGGAGAATCATGCCGGGCTTGACCTGCGTGGCGTCGGCGAGCTTGTTCAACTTCAGGATCGACGCCGGATTGACGAGAAACGCCTTGGCGATCGACTCGACCGTCTCCCCGGCGCTCACCGGGTACTTGATCGGCTGCCCGGTCGAGCCCAGGGTCGGCGCGGGGGCCGGCGGAGCGGCCGGAGTCACCGGCGCCGCTTCCATGGATGCCGGCTGGGGCGCAGGCACGGGCTCCAAGGCGGGCGCAGGTGCGGGAGCGGGTTCCGAAACGACCGGAGCGGGCGCAGGCGTCGGCTCGGGCATTGGCGCGGGCGCAGGGACCGGATCCTTCTTCGACTCCTTCACCGCAGACGCGGGCTTCTTCACGGCGCCGGCCGGGAGCACGAGCTTCTGCCCGGCGCGGATGGCGTCGCTGCCAAGTCCGTTCGCCTCCTTCAGATCGGCGACCTTCACACCGTGCTGCACGGCGATCCTGGACAGGCTGTCGCCGGCCTTGACGACGTACTCGGTTCCGGCGGCCGTTTTGCGCGCGGCCGAGACCTTCGGATCCCTCTTCGCGACTGCGGCGCCGCTGTGCGACGGAATCGTGAGCTTCTGTCCGATCCGGATCTTGTTCGCGTCCTTGATGCGGTTCAACTCCGCCAGTTCGCGCGTCGTCAGGCCGTAGTGGGCGGCGACCTTGGAAAGCGATTCGCCGGACTTGATCACGTGCTCGGTGGCAGCCGTCTCGCGCGGGCCGATGCTGTGCCCCGGCATCGCCGGGCTCTCGGGGGCCGGCGGGATCAGGATGGGCGCCTTCACCGACGGAACGGCGCCGCCGGACATGGCGGGCGACGGCATGACCGGCGCAGGAGGCGGCTCCGTCGACACCGGCTGGGGGGTTCCGCAGCCCTGGAGGAACACCGGCGAGCACACCACGGCCACGTGCAACGCCACCACGGTTCCGATCAACGCCCAACCCTTCATGCTACGCTTCTTCATCACCCTTCTCCCGTCGTGTTCGGACTTCTTCGCCGGCGGACATCAGCGCCCGCACCCGGCACAAAAACTCATCTCCGCGCTCCCCGAAATTTCCGTACTGGTCGAAACTCGTGCACGCCGGGGACAGGAGCACCACATCCCCGGGCCGCGCATCCCTGTGCGCCGCGTCGACGGCCGCCGTCAACGTGCCGCAGATTTCGCAGGGAACCGTGGCGGACCACGCGGTCTCCAACCCCGGCGCGGACTCCCCGATAAGGTAGACCTTTTCCACACGCGATGCCAGCAAATCTTTGACCGCGGAAAAATCGCGTTCCTTGGCCCTTCCGCCGGCGATCAGACGGACCGGCCCGGGGGTCATGCGGAGCGCGGCCATCAGGGAGGCCAGCGACGTGGCCTTCGAGTCGTCCACGTAGCGAATACCGCCCGAAACCGCGACCGTCTGCAGACGGTGCGGCAGGGGCTCGAATGCGCGGGCGGCCCCGGCGACGGCCCCACCCTCCGCGCCACAGGCCTCGGCGGCGGCCGTGACGGCGGCCGCGGCGAGGCCGAGAATCTCGTTGTCGAAGTACGTGCTCCGGACCGTGGCCGCCACGCGACCGCCCGCATGCACATCGCCGGCGGCGAACCGGTAGTCGGCGCCCCTCTCGGCCCCGAATGTGATGCGGCGTCCCGCCGTCGGTTCGCCCACGGTATCGTGCAAGGCGAACGGGACGATCCGCGTGTCGCCGGGCCGCGCGTTGGCGAACAGCCGCATCTTCGCCCGAAGGTAGGCGTCGAACGTGCCATGCCGGTCGAGATGGTTCGGCTGGACGTTGAGGATGACGCCGACGTCCGGGCGGAACTCCCGGCTGGTCTCCAGTTGAAACGAGCTGACTTCAAGCACGAGCCAGTCGGGCACGGCGCCCCCGCGCACGACGTCGCAGACCGGCGGGCCGTAGTTGCCGGCGATCGCCACGCGCAGCCCCGCCCGGGTCAGCGACTCGGCGAGCCACTTCACGGCCGTGCTCTTGCCGTTCGACCCGGTGATCGCCACCGCGCGCGCCGTTCCGCGCCGCGACCAGCCGAGTTCCATCTCCGGAATCACCGGAACGCTGGCGGCGGCGGGCGCCGCGATCCATGGCGACGACGGCGGAACGCCCGGGCTCGCCACGACGAGGCTCCAGGTTCCCGCGGGGACCGCGTCGCGGGGGACGCCGATCCGCACCCCGGCGCCCGCCGCGCGAAGCGCCGCGGCGGCCTCCTCCTGTTTCGGCCCGGCCGCCGCGTCGATCGCCGTTACGGCACGGCCCTCCGCGAGCAGCAGCCGCGCGGCGGCCACCCCGCTCGCGCCGAGGCCAAGGACAAGAACCGGAGCGGAAGAAGGAGGGGGTGGAGTTTCAAGTTTCAAGTTTCAGGTTGGAAGTGTCGGGTGCCGAATGTCGGGTGTCGAGTGTCGGAGTCTGGAGGTTCCAAGGGTTGGACGGAGTTGAGAACTTGAAACCTGGAACTTGAAACTTGAAACTCCTCCTCCTGACACCTGACACCTCCCTACCGTATCTTCAGCGACGCGATGCCCGCCAGCGCGAAGATGATCGAGACGATCCACAGGCGCGTGGTGACCATCGTCTCGATGACCTCGGTGTCGCGCCCTTCGCGGGCGGCGTTCTCCTTGCCGACGATCTCGAAATGGTGGTGGATCGGCGCGCAGCGGAAGATGCGTTTCCCGCCCGAGATCCGGAACCAGGCGACCTGCAGCATCACGCTGACCGCCTCCATCACGAACACGCCGCCGACCAGGATCAGCGTCAGTTCCTGATTGATCAGCATGGCGATCGTCCCGATCGCGCCGCCGAGCGCGAGGCTGCCGGTGTCGCCCATGAAGACCCGCGCCGGGTGGCAGTTCCACCACAGGAAGCCCAACCCGGCGCCGAGGAGGCAGCCGCAGACCACGGCCAGTTCGCCGGCGCCGGGCACGAACGGCAGGTGGAGGTACTTCGCGAACACGGCATGGCCGGTGCAGTAGGCCATCACGAGGTAGGCGAGCGAGGCCGAGCTGGTGCAGCCCACGGCCAGCCCATCGAGGCCGTCGGTGAGGTTCACCGCGTTCGTGCAGCCGACGAGCACGAGGAACGCGAAGAAGACGGCCGCGACGAAGCCCATGTTGAGGATCACCGGATGCTTGAGGAAGGGGATGGACAACTGGCTGGCCAGCGGGTGCCAGTCGGGAGTCATCCAGAGGATTACGACCACCGCCAGCGCGCAGGCGGTCTGGGCGAGCAGCTTCCACCGGCCGGCGAGCCCCCGCGGATTCTTGCGGCTGACCTTGAGAAAGTCGTCGACGAAACCGACCGCGCCCATCACCCACATCGTGCCGACCGTCATCCAGACGAGGCCGCTCGACGGCAGGCACCAGAGGGCGGCCGCGACGGTGACGGAGATCAGGATCAGGAACCCGCCCATGGTCGGAACGTTCTTCCGCCCATGCGTGCGGTCGAGCGAGGGCACGATCTCGAGCCGGTGGGGCTGGCGGACCTTCTGCAGCATGCGGATCATCCAGGGACCGAGCACGAGGGAGAGGATGAACGCGGTGGCCGCGCCGCCGAGCGCGCGGAAGGTGACGTAGCGGAAGACCCGCAACGGCGAGAACCACTCGGTCAGATCGCTCAGATAGACCAGCACGCTCGTTCCGCAGGCCTAGTGCGCCCGCGCCTCCATCGGCGCGCCGGCGAGGCGTGCCCATTCCGCAAGAACCCGTTCCATTTGTTCGCCCCGGGAGCCCTTGATCAGGACGGCGTCGCCGGGCCGCGTGCGCTCCGCCAGCACGGCGGCGGCCGCGGCGGGTCCGTCGCACCGCCAGAGTCGGTCCACGGGCCATCCCGCGGCGACCGCGCCGTCGGCGATGGGCGCCGCGAGGTCGCCGGCCACGACGAGGCCCGCCCAGGGCCCCGCGGCGGCGAGGCGGCCGACCTCGCGGTGAAGGGCGGGGCCGCGGTGGCCCAGTTCCCGCATGCCGCCGAGCGCAACCCACTTCGTTCGCGCCGGGTGGCAGGCAAAGGTGTCGAGCGCGGCCTCCATGCTGACGGGGCTCGCATTGTAGGCATCGTCGACCCACGTCACGCCGGCGACGACACATTCGCCGCCGCGCATCGGCGGAGGAACGAATCGCTCCAGCGCATCCGCGATGGCCGCCGCGTCGAGGCCGGCTTCGCAGCCCGCCGCAACGGCGCGGAGGGCGTTGCGAAGGATGGGGTGCCCGCGCATCGGAAGCCGGCATGCGAGCGCGAAGCCGGCGGGGCCGGTCACCGTGAGCCGGTGCGGGTCCGCCAGATCCGCCCGGCCGGCGTAGTCGGCGGGGGCGTCGAGCGCCACGGTGACGATGCGGCACGGGGCCGCGGCGCGGAGAAGGTCGAACCACGGCTCATCCGCGGCGAGGATGGCCAGACCGTCCGCCGGCACCGCGCGGAGCAGTTCCGCCTTCTCGTCCGCGATGGCCGCTTCGTCCTCGAAAAACTCGAGGTGCACGGGGCCGATGCGCGTGAGAATGGCCCAATGGGGGCGGAGCAGGCCGCACAGCGGCGCCAGTTCGCCCGGGTGGTTCATGCCGACCTCGAAGATGCCGTGCGGCACCGCGGGGTCGGCGCCGAGCAGGCTCAGCGGAAGTCCGATCTCGTTGTTGAAGTTGCCGCGGGTGCGCGCGACCGGCCCCGCGATGGCGAGGACGGCGGCGGTCATGTCCTTGACCGTGGTCTTGCCGACGCTGCCGGTGACGCCGACGAGGCGGCCGGTCATTCGGCCCCGGTGGCCGCGGGCGAGATCCCAGAGACCGCGTTTCGTATCGCCGACGGCGAGCAGCGGACCGGCGTCCGCATGCGCGGCGGCGAAGCGGTCCTCGACCATGGCGGCGGCTGCGCCGCGCGCGAAGGCGTCGGCAATGTACGCGTGGCCGTCGGTGCGTTCGCCGCGCAGAGCGACGAAGAGGGCGCCCGGCACGGATTCGGACGAGTCGTGGCAGACCGAGCGGACCGCGACGGACGGCGGGCGCGTCCATCGTCCGCCGCTCCAGGCGGCCAGTTGACCGGCTTCAAACACGTCGGTTCCCCGGGTTCAGGCCAGCAGGCGCCGCGCGACCTCGCGGTCGTCGAACGGAATCACCGTCCGTGCGAATTCCTGATAGTTCTCGTGGCCCTTGCCGGCGATCAGCACGACATCGTCGGGCCGGGCGATCTCCAAGGCCCGCGCGATGGCGGTCTCGCGATCGGGGATCGTCTCGTAGCGGGCGCCTTCGGGCATGCCCTCGACGATCTCGCCCAGGATGGCGGCGGGATCCTCGGAGCGGGGATTGTCGCTGGTCAGCACCACGTAGTCCGCCATCAGGCCCGCGACGGTTCCCATGCGCGAACGCTTCGAGCGATCGCGGTCGCCCCCGCAGCCGAACACAACGAGGAGCCGGCGCGGCGACACTTCGCGCAGGGTGCCGAGGACGTTCGAGAGCGCATCGTCGGTGTGCGCGTAGTCGACATACACCTGGAACCCGCGCCCGTTCGGAATGCGCTCGAGGCGCCCCGGGGCCGACTGGAACTGCGCCAGCGCGCCGGCGATGAAGTCCGGCCGCAGTCCCCGCGCGGCGCAGGCGGCGAACGCGGCCAGCGCGTTGCTCACGTTGTAGCGGCCCATCAGTCCGAGGCGGACCGGCACGGCGCCCCACGGCGATTCGACCGTGAAGGCGGAGCCCTGGGGACCGAGTTCGACGTCGACGGCGCGCACGAGGGCGCCGGGGTGCAGCCCGTAGGTCACGAGCGAGGACCAGCCGCCGCCGGTGTTCGCCAGTTGCTGGCCCCAGGGATCGTCGAGATTGATGACGGCCGAGGCCCGCTTCTCCATCTGGCCGAGGCCGCGGAACAGCAGCGCCTTCGCATCGAAGTAGCGCTGCATGGTACCGTGGTAGTCGAGATGATCGCGCGTGAGGTTGGTGAACACGCCGACGTCGAAATCGATCCCCCAGACCCGCTTCTGCTCGAGGGCGTGGGACGACACCTCCATCACCGCCGAGGCGCAGCCGGCGGTCAGCATCTGGTCGAGCATCGACTGCAGGTCTGGCGCCTCGGGCGTGGTGCGGTTGGCCGGGATGCAGCGGCTGCCCATCTCGTACATCACGGTGCCGATCAGGCCCGGGTTCCTTCCCGCGGCGCGGAGGATGTCGCGGATAATGAAGGTGGTGGTGGTCTTGCCGTTGGTCCCGGTGACGCCGATCGTCTCGAGCCGCGCCGACGGATGGTCGTAGAACGCGCACGAGATCTCCGCGACGGCGCGCCGGGCGTCCTCGACGCGGATGTGCGTCACATCGCGCCGGGTCCAGTCGTTGTGTTCCGAGACGACGGCGACGGCGCCGCGCCGGATGGCGTCCTCGGCGTACCGCGCCCCGTCCTCGCGCGTGCCGCGAAGCGCGACGAACATGCAGCCGGGCTTCACCTGGCGCGAGTCGCACGCGATGCCGCGGATGTCGGCCTGGCGCGGGCCCTTGACCGTCATCGGCTGGATTGCTTGGAGGATGGTTTCGATTCTCATGGCTTCATCACAGAGCTGCCCGATCAGCATGGCCGGCCTCCTCCTCGTCGTCCACGGCGGCGTCCGCGCCGTCCCCCGGATCGATCGGTTGCACCGTTCCCGTGGGCGGAATGTTCAGGTACCTGACGGCTTCCTGCGCGATCTGGCGGAAGATGGGAGCGGCGACGACACCGCCGGTGTGCTCCGGCTGCGGCTCGTCCACGACGACCGCGATGGCCAGCGTGGGATCGTCGGCCGGAATGACCCCGATGAACGAGGCGATGTTGCGGCGCTCGTCGTAGCCGCCGATGCCGGGCTTCACGGCGGTGCCGGTCTTGCCGGCGATGCGGTAGCCCGGGACGGCCGCCCGGCGGCCGGTGCCGCCCTCCTCGGTCACGCGGGCCAGGAGCGCGCACATCAGGCGGGCGGTGTCTTCGCGGATCGGACGCGAAACGACGGTCGGGGACGCCTCGTGCAGCACGTTGCCCTTGGCGTCGACGACGCGCCGGACGATCATCGGCCGCATGAGGAACCCGTGGTTGCCGATCGCCGACAGGATACCGAGCATCTGCAGCGTCGTGAGGCTGACGCTGTGCCCCATCGCGATCCGGGTGGACGCGAGGGTGTCCCAGTGCGCGCGCGCCCGAAAGATCCCCGCTTCCTCGCCCGGCAGTTCGATGCCGGCCGCGCGGCCGACGCCGAAGTCCCGGAGGTACCGTTCGAGCCGCGCGTCGCCAAGCAGGAGCGCCGTCTTGGCGGCGCCGATGTTGCTCGATTTCTTGAGCACATCCGCGAGGCTGAGCCGGCCGTAGGGATGGAAGTCCCGCAGCGGGCGGCCGCGGTACATCCACAGGCCGTTTTCGCAGTCGAACACCGTCTCCGGCTGCACGATCCCCTCGTTCAACGCCGCGGCGATCACGCCGATCTTGAACGTGGAGCCCGGTTCGTAGACGTAGCCGGTCACCGCGTTGCGCATCCGTTCGGGGGGCGTGCGGCCGTAGGCGTTGAGGTCGAAGT
>CAYXFW010000059.1:0-10089 GCA_964464305.1 uncultured Verrucomicrobiota bacterium | reverse complement strand
CATGACGCGCTGGCCTTCCTTCGTGCGCGCGGGCTGGCAGCCCATGGGAAGGTTCATCGAGCGGGCCTGATCGTCGGTCACCGTCGGGGCGAGCCACCGCAGAATCCGCCACGGCGCGGGCTCGGCGCGAGTCTCGGCGCCGTATTCGGACTCGAGGCGGAAGCGGACGACGTCGAACTGCAGCGGACCGACCGCCGCGAGCAACCGGGTGTTCGGCGTGCTCGAATCGAGGATCAGTTCCTGGATCACACCCTCCTGCAGCAACTGGTCGAGCCCCTCGCGAAACCGCTTCCCCTTGTAGGGATTCGGGTTGCTCAGGTAGAGGAAGGCCTCGGGCGTGAAGTGCGGGATCTCGTCGTAGTGGATCCCCTCTTCCTCCGTCAGCGTGTCGCCGACGCCGAACTCGGAGTGTCCGACGATGCCGATGATGTCGCCCGCGTAGGCCTCGTCCACCGTCTCGCGGTCGCGACCGAAGAGCTTGTGCGAGCTGTTCAGGCGGACGGTCTTTCCGGTCCGGCTGTGCCGGACAGCCATCTCGCGCGTGAACTTCCCCGAGCAGATCCGCACGAAGGCGATACGGTCGCGATGGTTCGGATCCATGTTCGCCTGGATCTTGAAGATGAACCCCGAGAACGCGCCGTAGTCGGTCGGGATCAGCCGCCCCTCGCTCATCCGCGGCGCGGGCGGCGCGGAGTGTTTCAGGAAGGCGTCGAGCAAGAGCTGCACGCCGAAGTTGTTGAGCGCGCTGCCGAAGAAGACCGGGATCGTTCCGCCGGAGACCACTCCGCCGCTGTCGAACTCGGCGCCCGCCGCTTCGAGAATCTCGAGTTCCTCGCCCACCTTCGCGAAGGAGGCGGCGTCGAGACGCTCCCGGACCACCGGGTCGGCGATCGTGCCGATGGAAACGGGCGCGCGGTACGCGCCGCCGCCAGCGAGGCGCTCGAACAGATGCACGTTCCTCGTCGTCCGGTCGTACACGCCCTTGAAGTCGAAGCCGGTCCCGAGCGGCCAGTTGACCGGGAAAACGTGGACCTGCAGCGTGCGCTCGATCTCGTCCAGCAGCGCGAGCGGCTCGAGCGTCGGCCGGTCCATCTTGTTCATGAAGGCGAAGATCGGGATCGACCGGTTGCGGCAGACCTCGAAGAGCTTGCGCGTCTGGCTCTCGATGCCCTTCGCGGCGTCGATGACCATGAGCGCCGAGTCGACCGCGGTGAGCACACGGTACGTGTCCTCGGAGAAGTCCTTGTGGCCCGGCGTGTCGAGCAGGTTGACGGTGCAGTCCGCGTAGTCGAACTGCAGCACGGTCGAGCTGACGGAAATGCCGCGCTTGCGCTCGAGCTCCATCCAGTCCGAGGTGGTCGAGCGCTGGGTCTTGCGCGCCGTGACCGATCCGGCCAACTGCACGGCCCCGCCGTAGAGAAGGAATTTCTCCGTCAGCGTCGTCTTGCCCGCGTCCGGATGCGAGATGATCGCAAACGTCCGCCGTTTCCCGATTTCGTCCTGGATGCCCACGTCGTGCCGTCCCCCGACGCCCGCCCGCACCCCCCGGGCGGTCCGGTGCGCGCCGCGTCGAAAAGCCTCCCACATAGCCACAGGAGACCCCGGAAAGCAAGCCGGGCGCGGCGGCCTTGACCCTGACCTAAGCCGACAACGCGGGATCGAGACCTGCGTGAAGTACGCATGGATACGGCCGCGGCGGAACCCTCTTTCGCGAGGACGCTTCGCAGGGCGCGGCGCGGCGCTCCAGACGCATTCCACGGAGATACGAGAAAATGGATCTGGAAGGCGCCGCTCCATCGGCGCCGATGGTCAGACTCTCGAAGCGGCATCTGGATCCCCGCATTGTTGCGTAGGCGAGGATTTGGGGGCAGACGACGGCGGCGTACGGGAAAAGAGATGAATAGCGCGACATCGCGGCGATGGTAACTCGACTGCGACATCGATTCCCGATACCCTTGCATCGTTTGAGCCTTGAAGGAAGGGACGAATGCCAGGGATTGCTCAACGATCTTTCGCTCGGTCCTGTCAGCCAGGAACGACACGGCAGGGAGTGCCTGCGCAAGCCACATGGCTCAAGTGGTGGATGACCCCGTCCCTATTGGGACTTGCCCTCATGCTGGCTTCATGCCGGACGTCGCGCAAGTCCGAGGTGTGGATCACCGAGTCCAACGCGGCTGAGTGGGAGCAGTTCTGCAACAAGCTGGATGCCTGTGAAGACATTCCGCTTCCCAAGGAATCGCTGGAATTCGAGTCCGTTGATGGCAATGACGGCATGGCCCGCTGGAGGGCTTGGATCGTTCGAGACGAGAAGCGGCGTTTGTTGACGGAGGCCGTGGTGGAAGATGGAAGCATCAAGGCTCTTCTGCCAACGACCGTCTCGCGGGGGTGTCTGGGACCACCCCCATCGAGGTATCTGCAGACATGGCACTGGGGTGAGCTCATCCACGTCTGGACAGTGCATGTGGAGAGCGGGAGCACAAACGGTTTCGATGTGGTTTCACCTCTTGGTCAAGACGTGGAACGAATGGATCTTGGAAGGCTAGCGGGAGTCACGAGGCGCTTTGAGCAAAGAAGCCGGTATTGGGGCGGATACTACCACCGAACGGCTTTTGCCGTCATGGTCCACCAAGGCGTAGGAGTCAAGGCAGTGGAGGATCTACTCCAAGGACTTTGGCAGATCGACAAGAAGATTGCAGTTCTCCCAAAGTTCTGGAGTCCACCCGCGGTGAAGGACGCACTGAATCGCGAATATCCGTAGAGGCAGCATATCGGACGGAGCTGCGCAAGGAAGTAGGGGCCGCGAAGCCGGTCCTCCCAAGGGTGGAACGCCAGTTTAGACCGTTTTCCGAACCTTGGACGGAACGCCCTTTCAATGACCATGCCCTGCCAACCGGAGGGTTGCCGGGGGCGCGAAATGGCGTAGGGTGAGCGCGGGTATGATGGGTGCCATTCAGCGTGTCGCGACGGGCCTCGCAGCCGTTCTCGCGACGGCGTCGTGCGTGAGGCAGCCGGATCCGGTCGCGCCGCGCACCGGGGCGGAGGCCTACGCCTCGCTCTGTTCGTCGTGTCACGGCCCCGGCGGCGAGGGGGTCCCCGGCCGGTACGACGGCTACCTGCACGGCGAGCTGAATGTCGCGGCCCTGACGCGCGTCATCGCGGACACGATGCCCAAGGACGCGCCCCAGGCCTGCACGGGTGACGCCGCGGCCCGCGTGGCAGCCCACATCCATGGGGCGTTCTACTCACCCGACGCCTACGCCCGCATCCGGCCCTCGCGCATCGACCTGTCGCACCTGACCATCGCCCAGTTCGAGAATTCCGTCGCCGATCTCGTCGGGAGCTTCCGCGGACGCCCGCCGGCGCAGGACGGCCCGCGCGGGCTGCAGGCCGAGATCTTCGACGGACGCGAGTTCCGGCGCGACAAGCGCAAGCTGGAGCGCACCGATGCCGGGATTGCGTTCGACTTCGGGACGAATGCGCCGCCGGGATCCGGGACCGGCGACGCCGAGTTCGCCATCCGCTGGCGAGGCTCAGTCCTCGCGACGGACACCGGCGACCACGAATTCCGGCTGCGGACGGGCAACGGCGCGCGCCTGTGGGTCAACGGCGAGGCGAAGCCGCTCCTCGATGCCTGGGTCAGCTCCGGCGGCGAGGCCCAGGAGCACCGCGCGACGACGCGCCTGCTCGCCGGGCGGGCCCATCCGCTCCGCGTCGACTTCTTCAAGTTCAAGGACAAGTCCGCCGCCATCGCGCTCGAATGGCGCCGGCCGCTCGGAACCTGGGAACCGATTCCGGACTCCGCCCTGCTCGCCGCCACGGCCCCCGAGGTGCTGGTCGTCACGACGCCCTTCCCGCCCGACGACGGCAGCCTGGGCTATGCGCGGGGAACGGCGGTCTCGAAGGCGTGGGACGAGGCCGTCACCCAGGCCGCCCTCGACTTCGCGTCCCGGATGGCGGAGCAACTCGACGCGCTAGCCGGGACGCGCCCGGGCGCACCCGACCGGGCGGCGAAGCTGCGCAACTTCTGCGGACGCCTCGCCGAGCGAGCCTTCCGCCGGCCACTCACGGAGTCGGAGAAGGCGGCGACCATCGCCCATTCGTTCGACACGGCGCCGGATCCGGAAACCGGCGTGAAACGCGTCCTCCTGCGCGTTCTCAAGTCGCCATACTTTCTTTACCCCGAACCTTCCGTCGCCGGCTCGCCCGGCCGCCGGACTGCCTCGCGGCTGGCGCTGACGCTCTGGGATTCGCTGCCGGACGACGAACTGCTGCGGGCCGCCGACAGCGGCGCCCTCGCCTCGCGCGAGCAGGTGGACGCGCAGGCGCAGCGCATGCTGAAGGACGCGCGCGCGCACACGAAGATCCGCGGTTTTCTTCACCAATGGCTCGACGTCGGACGCGCGGCGGACGTGACCAAGGACGCCGCCGCCTTCCCGGGATTCGACGCGACGGTGCTGGCCGACATGCGAACGTCGCTCGATCTCTTCCTCGACGACGTCGTCTGGAGCGCCGCCTCCGACTACCGCGAGCTCCTCGGCTCCGACCACCTGTTCGTCAACGCCCGCCTCGCGAAATTCTGCGGCCTGCCGGCGCCGGAAGGGGACGGCTTCGCTCGCGTCACGGCAACCGACGGCGCGCGGGCGGGGGTGCTGACGCACCCGCTGATCCTGACGATGTACGCCTATCACAAGAGCAGCTCGCCGATCCACCGCGGCGTGTTCCTGACGCGCAACGTCATGGGGCGGACCCTCAAGCCGCCGCCCGAGGCCATCGAGTTCAAGGACGACCGGTTCGACCCGACACTGTCGATGCGGGAGAAGGTCGAGCAGTTGACGAAGCCCGCGGCCTGCCAGGGCTGCCATTCGATCATCAACCCGCTGGGGTTCAGCCTCGAGAACTTCGACGGGGTCGGACGGTTCCGGACATCCGACAGCGGGAAGCCGGTGAACGCGGTCTCCGACTACCCGGCGACGGATGGCGGGACGGCGCGCTTCTCGGACGCCCGCAGCGTGGCCGCCTATGCGGCCGCCAGCCCGGACGCGCAGCGCGGCTTCGTCCAGCATTTCTTCCACCATCTCGTGAAACAGCCCGTGCGGGCGTACGGCCCCGGCGTCCTCGAGTCGCTCCGCGGCTCGTTCCTCGCCTCGGGATTCAACATGCGGGAGCTTGCCGCCGGGATCGCCCGGACCGCGGCGCTCCACGAACCGCCCGCCGCGGCGGCCGACCAGGAATTGTGACGACAGCGGAGAACACCATGAAGCCAACGACGCGGCGGGAATTCGTGAGACGGCTGGGCCTGACCGGGGCGGCCCTGCCGTTCGTCTGGGGCCTGCCGGGGCTTTCGGCCGCGGAGACCGCGGGCCGGCCGAAGCAGCGGCTGGTCGTCGTGTTCAGTCCCAACGGCACGGTGCCGGCGCAGTTCTGGCCCGACGCGGACGACGGCCCGCTGCAATTGAAGCGGATCCTCGAGCCGCTCGCGCCGTTCAAGGACCGGACCCTCGTCCTCAAGGGCGTCTCCAACAAGGTGCGCGGCGACGGCGACAACCACATGCGCGGAATGAGCTGCCTTCTGACGGGCATCGAACTGTTCCCCGGCAACATCCAGGGTGGCTCGCACACCCCCGCGGGCTGGGCGCGGGGCCTTTCCATCGACCAGGAAATCCGTAACTTCCTTCAACGCGATGCCGCGACGCGCACGCGGTTCGGCTCGCTCGAAATGGGCGTCGCCGTGCCCGACCGCGCCGACCCGTGGACGCGGATGAGCTACGCCGGCCCGAACCAGCCGGTCGGCCCCGTGTCCGACCCGTACCAAGTGTTCGAAAAGCTCTACGGCCGCGTGAAGGACAAGGAAAGTCTGCGCAGTGTCCTCGACGACGTCGCCGGCGAGCTCCAGGCCGCTGCCGCCGCGCTGGGCGAGGACGACCGTCGCGCGCTCGAGCGCCATGTCGCCTTCGTGCGCGACATGGAGACCGAGATGAGCAGGCCCGACGAGTCGGGCCTGCGCCACCCCATGCCGCCGCTCGAGGAGGGCGTGTCCGTCGCGAACGACAACATCCCGCGCCTGGGCCGGATGCAGACCGAACTGCTTGTGAACGCCTTCGCCAACGACCTGGCCCGCGTCGCGACGCTCCAGTACACGAATTCCGTCGGCCAGGCCCGCATGACGTGGCTCGGCATCCCCGAGGGGCACCACACGCTCTCCCACGACCCCGACGGCAACGCCGACTCGCAGGAAAAGCTCGCGAAGATCAACGCATGGTTCTGCGGCGAACTGGCCCACCTGGCGAAGCGGCTCGGCGAGACGCCCGAGCCCGGCGGCGACGGCGCGCTGCTCGACCATACGCTGATCGTCTGGATCAACGAGCTGGCGAAGGGCAACTCGCACTCGCTCGACAACCTCCCCTTCGTCCTCGTCGGCGCGGCGCCGGGCTTCCGCATGGGACGCGTGGCGAAGTTCGACAAGGCCACCCACAACCGTCTCTGGCTCGCCGTCGCCCGCGCCTTCGGCCACGAGATGGACGTCTTCGGGAACCCCGCCCTCTGCGACGGCGGCCCGCTGGCGCTCGGGTGAGGCGGCGGGAAGGTCCCAGAGGTTGGGCGGTTTCGGCCTTGACGCGCCCGGGCGTTATAACTAATGTAATCACATGGCTATTGAAACCAAGGTCCGGAAGATTGGAAACTCTCTCGGCATCGTGCTGCCGAAGGAGGCGACGGCCGCGCTCAAGGTGAAGGAGGGCGACGCCCTGTATCTTACCGAGGCCCCCCACGGCGCTCTGCGCATCACGCCCGAACGGCCGGGGTTCGCCGAGAAGGCCCGGATCGCGGACAGCCTGATGCGGCGATACCGGAATGCCCTGCGCGCGTTGGCACGATGACTGAACCCGTTTGGATCGACGTCGAGGACTGCCTCGCTTTCCACGCGGAGATGCTGGCCCGTTTCGGCGGATTGGACGGCGTGCGGGACGCAGGTCGGCTGGAGTCCGCTTTGAACCGGCCGAAGCATCTCTTCGCGTACGAGACCCCCTCGCTGTTCGATCTGGCCGCCACCTATGCCCACGGTCTCGTGAAGAACCATCCATTTCTTGACGGTAACAAGCGGAGCGGATTCATGGCTGCCGCGCTGTTCCTTGAGGCAAATGGATACATCTTCGATGCCCCGGAGGAAGAGGCGGTCGAGCGTACCCTGGCGCTGGCCGCGGGGGCGATTCGGGCACCGGCGTTCGCGGCCTGGCTGAAGAGATCCTCTCACCCATGCCGACGCACCGTCAACCGGCGGGCCCGTCCTGGCGGGCCATCTGGGCGTTCATGTCGCGGACCTTCTCGAGGATGACCGCCTCCTCTTCGTGGTACATCTCCTGCACCGTGGGATCGTGGAACGCGAGGGTGCGGTCGGCGAACGCGGTGGAGTCGAGCCGGTCGAAGAGCAGCGCTTTCGCGTGGGCGAGGTCCTTCCCGTAGATGTGGTACGAGTCGGCCTGCCAGTCGAGCCGGCCGAGCCGGACCTCGACGCCGGCCTGTCGGGCCACGCCGGCGGCCACGATTTCGAGCGAGAACATGACGAGGCCGAACATGTTCATGAAGTGGGCGCCCCACGCGTCGTTGCTTCGGAAGCGGATGTTCGTGTTGAGCCACCAGACGCCGTCGTCATCCGCGAGAATGCGGTACCACAGGGACTGCAGGCAGGGCGGATCGAAGCACGAGAGGTCGAGTTCCGGCATCCAGGTGATCATCTGCGCCTGCCGCGTGTAGGGCTGTTGGGCCAGTTTCCCGATCACGGCGGCGATCTGGTCAACGTCGACCCGGCCGGCGAAGCGCGAGACGCGGGAGGCCCCCTCGCCGGCCCGTTCCTTCCACCGGCCATAGTGCTCGAGGCGGCCGTGGTAGGTGTACTCCCATCGGGTGTCGGCCGGGTCGTTGATGTTGCGCGTCCAGCCGTCCTTGAGACCCTGCAGTTCGCCGACGTATTCGCGCAGATCGGCCACGCCGCCGGGGAACGCCATGTGGATCATCGGGTCCGCGACGGGATCTTCGACGACAAGGTTGAGCGTGGCGTCGAGGCTCGGCGGATCGCCGGGCTTGTCGTACTGCGTCCGGAACGGAATGCCGCCCCGGTGCAGCGCAACGAGCGCGTTCTCGTAGCCCTCCGCCAACGTTCGTCCGGTCACGTGCAGCACGGGAATGCTCTTCACTTGCGCGCCCTCCCGGGACGGACGCCCGACTGGCGGCCGCGCCCTGTTTGCCGGTCAGAGTATTCGCCGCGGCGCAGCCGCGCAACGTCCGACTTCGCGCCCGCGTTCTCACGGGTGAATCTCCGAGTTTGCATGGCTACGGGGATCCCTCGAACGGCCCGCCCGGCGGCCTGTCCGCCGTAGCCTTGGCGAAGACGGATCCGGCCCTACCCGCCGTACCCGTGGGATCCGTGGTGGGGCCGGGCCGCCGGCCCGGCCGAACGGGAAGCCCGCGCGAGCTTCTTCGTCATCGTTGCACAGGATCGGGCTATTCCCGGTTCCAGGCGGCGCGTTTGACGGCGCCGAGGAACTGGCGGACGGTGGAGCGGTCGAAACCGGTCGTGGTGACCAGCCGGCTGTCGGATTCGACATCGTTGCCGGTGTAGTTCGCCCCGCGTTTAACGGCCTCCGCGGAATCCTCCTTGGCGGTTGTCATCTTCTTCTTGAGCAGATCCTTCACGGCGATGACGGGGATCAGGGCCGACGGGCCGACCGCACCGATGACGCGCTTCGCGGCATGGGCCTCGACGACGAGGCGCTGGGCTTCGCCGTCCTTCCACAGCGTCCGTCCACCCGCCCCGCCGGCGAACAGGAGAATGTCGAATTCGGCGCCCTTCAGTCCGGCCAGGGCGACCGGCCGGCCGGGGCCGGCCACGGTGACCGGCGCGCCCTCGGCCTGCAGTTCGCGACGCAACAGATCGACCGACTCCGCATCGCGCGCGGGCGCGACCAGAAGGACCTTGCGATCGCGCAGGTCGTAGTAGGGCGCGATCGCGGTCTGAACGGACATCTTCCCCCGGACGATCGCCATCTCGATCGCCTTCGCGCGACCGGCCAGTTGCGCCTCGATGGCCTGGGCGAACGCGTCGATGTCCGGCGTCGGCCGCCCGCCGACGTGGGTGAGAATATCCCGCTCGCGCAGTCCGGCCTTCGCGGCGGACCCCGAGGCGCCGACCGTCGTCACGAGCACGCCCTGCACATCGGGCAACGCATGGATGAGCCGGTGAATCCGGACGATCGGCACCACCCCAAGCCCCAGCGCCCCGTAGCGGAGTTCGACGAGTTCGCCGGCGTGCCGGCCCATCTCGGGGAGCGGTTCCATCGCCTCCAGTTTCGCCTTCACCACCACGCGCTCGCGCTTCTCCTTCGGTCCGCGCAGCACGGTATAGGCGACCGGCTCGCCGGGCTTGCGGATGGTCTGGTCCCATTCGAAGTCCGACAGCTCCGGCTTGGTCCGCGCGGAGCAGGGCTTGCCGTCGACCTCGACCAGGACGTCGCCGTCGCGGAGCCCCGCCTTCTCGGCGGGCGACCCGGGCATCACGTAGGGGATCAGGATGCCCTTCTCGACGCCGAGCGAGCGGGCCAGTTCGTCGTACAGCTCGTTCGTCATGAAGAACGGAACCAGCGCGCGGACGAACCTCCCGTTCGTTTTGAAGTGGTCGCGCAATACCGCCGCCACGTGGATGGGGATCGTAAACCCGATGCTCGTGCCGCGGCCACCGTAGGTGTTGATGCCGAGCACGCGCCCGTTGCGGTCGAAGAGCGGACCGCCGCTGTTCCCCGGGTTGATCGCCGCATCGGTCTGGAACACCTTCGTCTCCGTCCCGAGATCGGTGCGGTCGACGTTGCTGAGGATGCCCCTCGTGAACGTGCGCTTCAGCCCGATCGGCGTTCCCACCGCAAAGCAGTGCTGGCCGACATGCGCGCCGCGCGAGTTGGCGAATTCGACGGGGCGCAGCTTCTGCGGCACGTCGATCTTGATCAACGCGACATCGGGGTCCATCGAGAACCCGAGGACGCGGGCCGGATACTTCTGCTCGTCGAAGAGGATCACCGTGATCGCCTTGGCCGTCTGGGTGGG
>CAYXFW010000058.1:0-10231 GCA_964464305.1 uncultured Verrucomicrobiota bacterium | reverse complement strand
GCAGCTCTCGAGCACGCGGAACCGGAAAAACGCGCGGACGAGCCTGTGGGAGACCGTGCTGCAGCTCACGGTGGCCAAGCCCTATTGCAGTGGAACCGGGGCCATCGGCGGGGCGATCCCGGGGGAGTGGAACCCGTGGGAGACCTATCCGGACCGCGGATCCGTCACGCAGCGGTGCTACTTCCGCAACCTCACAAGGGCGCAGGTGGACATCATCCTGGCCACGCTGACGAATGCGACCAGCAATGATCCGAACGTCGGCGAGCCCAACCGCTTCGGACTGTACGACGGGCATATCACCGTGGCGCCGTGGACCGTCAATATCGGCGGAACGGGGTGGGCGCCGGGATCCGGGTCCGTCGTCGGCTACACCTGGGACCGGCGCGACACGGATCCGGACGGCGGGAATAAGTGCGTGCGGAAGCTGACGTGGACCATCGGGCGTATCGCCAGCGCTTCGAAGAGCACAGTCAATGGATATATCGGCGGAAAAGGAAGCCCGGACAGCGGCGAGCTGCGCGGCGGCTTCTGGGGCACCTTCCGCACCCTCACGAGCGTGGGCGAGTGGCAGGAGACACCATAATGGGCTTCATCGAGTCGATTGTGTCCAGGCTGAAACGCGACCGCGAGGCGAGGGTTGCGGCCGTTGCGGCCGTGCAGGCGGCGACTCCTGGCTGGCCGAAGGTGATGCGAGGGCCTCCGCTGCCTTCCCGCGCCAAGCAAAGCAGCGATGATGCCGCCACGCGGGCCACGGAAGCGCAGGCGCGCATGGGCCAGCGGGTCCGCGGCGTGGAACGCTCGGCGCGCAGGCTGGAGGACGATCTTGCAAGCGCTCCGATGGAACTCTCGCCGCAGGTCGGCGGCGCCCGGTCGTCCGACGAGGGCGATTTCTACCGAACTCAGCGGAGCCTTTGGCCGTCGGCAGGCATGATGTTCCATTGGGACGGAGATCCGGCCGCCATTCCGGATGGCACGCTGCGCCGGGACGGGGCCTCCTATGCCGCCGCGGACTATCCCCGCCTGTGGCGGGTCATCGGCAACAAGCACGGCGGCGATGCCTATGAGGACGAGACCGGACTGCACGGAAACTTCAACGTGCCGGACGCCTCCGGGCGCGTCGACGCGGGGCTCGACGAGGAGGATCCGGACTTCGATGAGGTGGGGAAGAAGGCCGGAGAGAAGGATCACACGCATATTGGCTCCGTTTCCGGCGACGGATCGCACAGCCACACAATCGCTGCCGGCGCGCTGGATCACTATCACGGAATCCCGGACCATACGCACAGCGGCGATTCGAGTTACTGGGGCAACTCAGACTCCGGATCGGCCATCGTTTACTGGGATCCCATCAACGGCCTTTCGACTGTTCTGAACGCGCAGACCAGCGGGGCCACGTTCAGCGGGTCGCTGGCGGTCGATGGAGGGACGCACTCGCACAATGTCTCCATCATCGAAGCAAAGCACCTTCCGCCGTACATCGTGGGAGTGCCCGTCATCACAACGTGAGGGCAGGGTTTGACTTGACCGATACGAAAACGAGGACTACAAGGGTAGGCAAGGCAGGCGCGGGCAGAGCTGATGGCGGCTAAGAGCCGCAGGGCCGGGACCGCACTCCAGAAAGGCGCGCCATGACGCAACCGAGACTGTTGCCCGTTCCGTCGGCTGGAGCACTTCGAAAATACGCTGCGCGGAAGAAAGCCGAAAAGGCCTTGATGGGCTCCGCGAGTGGACCGGCGATCCCCATGCCGGCCCGGACGCCAAGCCCCGCAAGGGCAGCCGCCGATGCGGCGACGATCCGAACCGTCGACAACACCGCGGCCTATGCGAACAAGGGGCTCAGCGGGCAGCCGGTAGCAGCCGGAACACAGCCGCCCATGGCGGCGCGCGGGTCTGCGCTTCGCACAACGCTTTCGGATACGCAGCCGCGCCCGGGCGGGATGCCTGCGGCCGGTGCGCCTGTGCGCCCGCCGGCGGCCGGCGCTCCCGCGGCTGCCGCCGGAGGGGTGCTGCGCCGGACCTTGGGAGGCGTCGGCAAGGCGCTCTTGGTCGAGGGCGCGGCCCAAGGTGTTGATGCCATCGCGCCGGAAGCAGTGCGCCAGAACGGCGCCTATCGGGCCGTGCAGGATCTTGCGGTTCCTGCGGCCGAGGGCGCGCTGGTCGGCAGAGCGTTGGGGCCTGTTGGCGCGGTGGTCGGCGGCGTAACGGGTATGGCACTTGGCGCGCGGCGCGCAACGCCACCGCCTCCCGTCAACCTTCAGGGCGTCGTTTCGGACTCCGATCTCGCGCAGCTCCAGACGAGCATGGAGGCGGCGGTTCCGGCCAGCACTCCACTCCCGGCTCCGGCAAAGCCGGCCAACTGGGTGACGGCGCTCCGGGGGCGGTACGACCAGGCGAAAGCGGCGGCGGATGCCGAGACCCCCGAGCAGCGCACGGCGCGGCTGCTGGGCGGTTCCGGCGGCGGCGGGCCCACCTTCACGGCGACGGAAGCGGCGACCCTGGGCATGACCGAAGAGGAACGGCAGGCGGTGGCGCAGGGTGTGACGCCGTCTCCTGCCGCGCCCGCGCCGACGGTGGTTGCGCCTGCGGCTCCGGGCGCACCGCGCGCCACGGGCGTGCTGTCCGACCCGAAGGCGGCGTACAACATCGATGTTCTTGGCGCGAAGCCGGCGGCCGCCCTCACCCTTGCAGAGAGGAACCAGTTGGCGGAAGGCATCCCGATCGTTGCGGCATCCCGCCAGGCTGCGACCGACGCAGCGAAGGCACAGGAAGCCACGATGCAGCAGAATGAGTCCGCGCTGCGGGTTGCGGCGCGAGGGCTCGGCGCACAGGCCACGGTGACAGGGGAGACGCCGGCGGCGATGCACAACCGGAACCTCGCGAACATGGGGGGCCGGACGAACGCGAACAGCCAGGCAGGATCCATCCTGCGACAGGCGTTTGCGGACCGGAAGGGCGACCAGGATCGCACTTTCGCGGCCAACGAGCGGACGCTTGACCGCAACGCGGCCGTCTCGACGGCGACGGCTGGCGCGGAAGCCAAGCGGCCGTCGGAGAAGGGCACCTGGTCGGCGCGCGCGGATGGCCGGATTTTCAACACGGTGACGGGAGAGCTGGCGCCGTCCACTCAAGAGGATGCGTCCTTCAAGGCGGATCCTGCCTACGCGACGATGCTGGCGGAGGAAACGAGCCTGCTCAAGGCCATCAACGACGGCAAGGCCGGCCGGCGCGAACATGCCCGCTTCGGCAAGATTCAGGGCGAGAAGGCGCGGCGCGCGGCCGAACTGCGGGCGGCGCCCATGATCGAGGAGCTGCGCCGGCGAGTCATGGCCAGCGAAAAGCGCGACCTCAAGCCGGAAGAGATCGAAACCATCATCGCGCGGGCGGGTGCTGCCGCCTGATTCACGGGGGCAGGACGCCATGCCGTTTGACCTGAACGCGGAACTCGAAGACCTCTTGCGCGCGCGGCGGACCCGCCAAGCGCCCGGGCAGTTGCCAACCTCCGACCCTCCCACGGCAGTTCAGTCTGCCGCGGTCCCTCCAGAGGCAACTCCGGGCACTCCGCCGCGCGCGCCTCTCTCGCCGCTGAGACAGGCCGCAACGGTCGGGTTCGATCTGAACCGCTCCCTCGACGAGATGGGGCTGCCGCAGGCCTCCGGGCCGCGGCTGCCGCCGGTGGAACCGGAAAGCGCCGGCGTGGGCGACCTGGTCAGCGATATCGGCGTGGGGCTGGCGAAGATCCCGCTGGTGCTGGGCGAGGATGTTGCCCGCATTGCGCGCGGGGCGGGCGCTTTCGACCCCGCCACGGGCTTCGATCCCCAGGCCGGGGCCCAGCCGAAGGGTTTTGCCTCGAAGGCCGTAAACTGGCTCCGCCGGCGCAGCGAGGCGACACGGTTGCCACCGGAAGAGGCGAAGCGTGGCTATTTCGGTACCGGCTTCCTGCGGGAGAGCGTCCGGGAAGGGCTCGGGCAGGCGGGGCATAGCCTTCCTGGCATGGCGGCGGCGGCCGGCGTGACGCTGGCGGCTGCGGCGCGGGGGGCGGCGGCGGGCAAGAAGGTGGCCGGAACCCGCGGGGCGGTGGTCGGCGCCGTCGGCGGGGCGCTGGGGGCCTCACTCAAGGCTGGTGCGGTGCAAGCGGCGGCGAACTCGCCGATGTTCTTTGCGGTGCGGGACTCCCGCGTCGAGCAGCTCTTCGAGGACCGGAAGGCCAAGAACCCCGGGCTCACTCGAGAGCAGTGGGCGGCGGAGTGGCCGGCGATCATCGCCAATGCCGACACCTACGCACGGCATGAGATCGAGAGCGAGATTGCGCAAGACCTCGTCCATGGTGCGCTGGCCAAGTGGGCGGGCGCCGCGGGCGGCATCGGCCGCGTGCTGGCGCGGGTGGCGGCGTCGGCGCCGGCGAATGCCGTGACGGAAGTCCTGGGCGAGGCGTGGACGGAGCGCTCGCAGTCCAAGCGCGACGTGGAGATGCGGCTGGCCGATGGCGTCAAGTCGTGGGGGCAGTCCATCGCCGACGTGTGGCAACAGTCGGCTGCCATGTCGCTCTTCATGTCCGGACTGGGCGCTGGGTGGCAGTTTGCGGCGAATCGCAACTATCGGAAGTTCAAGGGCGAGGCCATGCCGGAGCTGCAGCGGATGGGGCTCCCGGCCGAGGTCGTCGAGGAGTTCAACAAGGCGGGCACCCCGGAGGCCTGGGGCGCGGCGCGGAAGAAGCACGCCGAGACCATCGCGGCGGCTGCCGGAGAGGCCGGGGCGCGGGCGGCTGAGGCGCAGGCGACCAGGACAACGGAAGACGGAACACGGAAGACGGAAGTGCCGGCGGGCCCGGTGGGCGGCGCGGTGGATCCCGCCGCGGTCGAGGCGCAACGGGTGGCGCGCGAGGCGGTGGTGGCCGGGCCCGGGACGCCGCAGGCGGCGGCCGTCGATCAAACCTTCGAGGCGGTGATGAAGGCCAAGATCGAGGGTACGCCGGAGGCGCCGCAGGATGCCGGGCTTGCCCGGTGGCCGCGTATCGAAAACATGGTCCGCGCCAGGCGGGCGGCTGGGCTGCCGGAACTGCCGGAAGAGACCATGGACAGCCTCACGGCCGGCGAGATGGGGCTCCTGCGGCCTGCATCGGACGCCGACCTTGCGGCGCTGGCGGGGGCGGCGGCTGGCGCGCCGGTGGCGCGCACGGAAGACGGAATACGGAATACGGAAGTGGCGGCGCCGGCAATGGCCGAGGGCCAATCGCCGACGGTCGGCGGCGGGCCGGGCGTAGTCGCTACGGCGCCGGCGGAGCCGGCACCGGCAACAGCCGATGGCCAATCGCCAACCCCCGCGGGCGTGGACGCAGCGGGCGTTGTGGAAGTGCCGGGGGAGACGGTGGACGGGATTCTCGTGCGTGCGCTGGGGGCTGGCGAGGGCCAGCCGCATGCGGCTGCGTGGGAGGCCATGATCGACCAGGGGGCTACGGACGACGAGATCCTGAAGCAGGCGGCCGTGAGCTTCCACCTCGGGGGCTCGAAGCGGGGCGGGGCTGCCACATGGAGCTACGGGGCGAAGAAGAACAAGCCGAGCTTCAAGGCGCAGGCACAGGGCGAAGTGTCCATGCTGGCCGGATCGTATCTGGCGGAGCGCATTCGCGCCGTTCTGGGCATTCCGCAGAAGGTGGCGCCGCAGGCTCCGGAGCGCGTTCTTGACACCACGCCGCCGGCCGAGCCTCGGGTTCATAAGCCGGTACCGAAGTTCAGCCTAGTCTCGATCAACGCATGGCTGGATCGTGTCGAGAAGAACGGTGTTGCGTCCTTCCGCGCCACCGACCTGCGAAAGACCGCGGAGCGCGCGACGGACACAGCGGTACGGCTGGAGGCTTTCCCGCACATCCCGGCGGCGCTCGTTTTGGCCGCGCGCGCCCGCCGGCTGGCGGCGGACGCGGTTGCAGAGGCGCTTCGCAAGGATGCCGTCGAACAATCCCAGCGCGAAGAGACCACCCAGACGGCGGACGGCGACACGGTTGCCACGCTCTATCAACGTGCGCGGCGGCTCATGCACGGGCAGGCGCGCATCGACGGGCTCATTGCGACCATCAAGGCGGAGCAGCGGAAGGCGAAAGAGGGCCTTCACGGAAAGCATGCGCGCCTGGATGAAGACGGGTACATCATCGACTTTGCCAACTTTGGCACGGCCTATGGGCGGGAGTACCAGTACATCGCGAAGGAAAAGCGGTACGCTCCGGACACGGTGATTTCCGCGCTGCAGAAGTTCCTCGCGACGAGCGGGACGCTCACGAACGATCAGGCGGATATCGTCGGGCGGGCGGTGTCGTTCCTCGAGGACGAGGATCAGGACGAGGCGGCGAGGATCGAGGCCGATCAGGCACCGGCCGGAGAGAGCCAGGAGCCGGAGCCTGCCGACAAGCCCGCCCCACCAAAGCCCTCCGAGCCCGCCACTCCGGCGCCACTCTCCAACCAGCGCAACCTCCCGCAGAAACAGCCGGACGATGCCCCTATCGGGGAAGTGTTCGGGTACGGACCGGGAAACGGGGTGGTCATCTTCCGAGGGACACGGACCGCGGCCAAGGATGTTCTCGCAACGTACAAGGCCATGGGCGCGGAGCTGATGGCTGGGATGCGTGAGTTCACGGTTTGGATCCGCAATCCGACCGACGACACGATGCAGGCCCTTCAGTACGACCCGCCACCGGAGAGCGGAGCGGTGGGCCCGGGCGGTCCGGCGTGGGCTCCCAAGTCCGAAAGCCCCGCCCCGGCTGCGGCGCCCGCGCCCAAGCCCGAGCCTGCGCCGGCACCAGCCCGGGCTCCTGCGCCAGCTCCGGAGCCCGCCCCCAAGGCGAGCCCGAAGGCTTCCGACATGGCCAGTATGTCCGACGCCGACATGAAGGCCCTGATCGACCAGGCGATCTCCGACGAAACCGCGAAACCCGCGAAACCCCCGAAGGGCACCGCGCCAGCGCCAGCTCCCGCACGCGCTCCGCTTGCGCTGGAGCCGACGACGCCGGAGCAGTTGCGGGCCGAAGCCGCCCGGCGCGATGCCGCGAAGAAAAAGGCCGAGGCTGAGGCGAAGATGCGCTCTCCAATCAAGGGGACGCTGCAGCCGGGAGACCTCACGGCGGACTTGTTCGGGCCGACCGAGGGGCCGATGCCGCTCTTCAATGGTCCGCAGAAGCCGGCCGGCGGCTCCGCGTCCGGGACGCGGTCCGCAAGCGACATCCTGGCGGATGCCGCCAAGCATGGCGTGAAGGGCATCGACGATGCCGTCAAAGGGCTCTTCGACCTGTTCGGCGGGGGGAAGCGCCTCGGGATGCTGGGGAGCACCATCGACGAGGACTCGTGGGCCAAGGCAAAGCCGCACTTCGAGGCGGCGTACCGCAACTTCGTGGCCGCCGGGAAAGACCTGATGGAGTTCATCCGGTGGGCGGTGTCGAACTTCGGCGCCGGGGTGAAGCCGTACCTCGTCCGGTTCAAGAACGAGCTGCCCGCGCCCGCCCCGTCGAAGCCAATCGGGCGCGCGGCGTTCCCGACTAATGTCGGCATCGTCGACAGCCTCGACCAGTACAACGCGATCGCGCGGATCTTCTTCCAGTACCGGGCCGCTGCCCGCGGGCGGAAGTTCGAAATGCCTGCCCGCCGGTCCGTCATTCATGGGGATGATGCCTGGGCGGAAAGCAATGCCTTCGGGTCCAAGCTCATCCTCGACGGGCTGCGGGTGCACGTCGAAAGCGACGATATCGACACCTGGAACCGCGCGGCGAGGTCCGCCGATGCGCGTGGCGCCATGATCCAGACGCCCAAGGCGGACGCACCTGCTGCACCGCCCGCGCCGCCCGCGCCGGACGCGCCGGACGCGCCGGACGCAGCGCCCGGGGGCCTGCCTTTCGATGCCGAGCTGCAGGCGTTGATCGAATCGAACGCGAATGCCCAGGGCAAGGCGGCGCGCATGCAGGCGTTGGCCAAACAGCGCGGCGTGAGCCTGAAGGAGCTGCAAGAGGCCATCGAGGCGCAGCTCGTTGAAATGGCGCACCGGCTCGTGCTCGACGAGCGCGGGGAAGGCGCCACGGAACGGCAGATTTTCGACAAGCTCATTGCCCTCTACGAGAACCAGCCGATCCTCTCGGCCCGGACTTCGACCAGCGTCGAGCAGCAGGCCTACAGCACACCCATGCCGCTGGCCTTCGTCTCGTCGTTCATGCTCGATCTCCAGAATGCCGAGTCCGTTTATGAGCCGACCGCCGGCAACGGCATGCTGACCATCGGCGCGCGGCGTGAAAAGGTCACGGTCAACGAGGCGAACCCCGTCCGGGCCCGGGCGCTCCGGCAGATGGGCTTCAAGAGCGCTTCGGAGTATGACGCCGAGAACATTGCGCCTCTGGCTTCGTTCGATGCCATCCCGCAGAATCCGCCGTTTGGGACACTCAAGAACTCCCGGAACTATGATGGGTACATCCTCAAGAAGGTCGAGCACAGCATTGCGGTGACTGCGCTCAGCCGGCTCAACGACAACGGCGCCAGCGTGATGATCCTCGGCGCGAACATGGAACCCGGCCACGTCGGCACCGGGGCGGACCGGACTTTCCTGAACTACCTGCACAACAACTTCAACGTCGTGGACCACTTCGAGGTTGCCGGCGAGCTTTACGGCCGGCAGGGTGCAAAGTGGCCGGTTCGGGTTGTGGTCATCGCGGGGCGGAAAGAGGCTCCGCTTCTGGTCGGCGATTTGGCCCCCAAAACGGTTGACAGGCTGAGTTCCTGGGCTGATATTTGGTCCCGGGCGGAGGGAGCTCGCAATGAGATTGCTCAAATCAGAAACGGTGTGGTGCCCGCGGGCGGACAACCCGGACCTACTGGTGTTGCTCCGCAAGGAGGAGGCCCCGCCGCGAGACCTCCAAGCGTATCTGTGGGCGCTGGAGGCAACTCTCGCTCGCGTGGTGGAAGAGGCGGGCGAGGGCGAGCTGGCAATGGCGGAGCGCCGGCTGCGGGATCTCCCAATGGAGGTCAGAATGGGTCTCCGGGAGGGCAACCTCAAGGATCCAGCGCACCGCCGCAGCCTGATACGGGTGCCGGCGCAGGTGGCCGACCCGGGAACGCCGGTGCGGGAGTACCTGGACTCGGTGACGGAAGCAGTGACCGACCCGGACCCGATGCCCCTGCGGGAAGCGATGGACGAAGCGGAAATGCTGAGCCTGGAGTCGTTCCTGGTCCGGCTGGTGGGCTGATCGGCCGCAAGGTCACGGACCATCAGAACGAATACATCCCGGCATCCGGCTCCGAGCGTCTTGAGACGCTGATCCCGACCAACATTGCCGAGGGCGTCGCCATGGCGCTCCAGCGGCTTCGTGAGCGTGTCGGCAACATCGACGAATGGCTCGCCGGGAAACTCCACTACGATAGCGTCGCGGCGATGCACCGCGGGCTTGCAGCCGAACAGGTGGACGGCGCCGCCCTGGCCATCGACCAGATCGAGCGCAAAGCTGCGGTCATCATTGGAGATGAGACCGGCATTGGGAAGGGGCGGCAGGCCGCGGCCGTCATCCGCTACGCCAAAACTAACGGCATGGTCCCGGTGTTTCTCACCAAGGACCCCAAGCTCTTCACCGACATCTATCGAGACCTGACCGACATCGACACCACCTTCAATCCTTTCATCATCGGCGATTACCAGAAGGCCACGATTGTTGACGAGGACAACAACAAGCTCTTTCGGCCGGCAAGTAACGTGCCTAAGCGGCAGGCGACAGAAGATGGAATCATTAAGAGCGGAATGGCGGACTCGCGCTTCGATTCGGTCCTTGTGACCTATTCGCAGATCAACAAGCCCAATGACCAGCAACGCTTCCTCTATAACCTCGTCCAGAAGGAGCGCGTGGTTCTGATTCTCGACGAAGCGCACGATGGTAGCGGCGAAGATTCCATGCAGGGCGCTTTCCTGCGCGGCGGAACGATCAAGCGCAAGCAGAAGGATGGAACGTGGGTCACGTATAACCCGCCCGGCATTCTGCGGGGCGCGGCCGGCGCGGTGTACCTCTCGGCCACCTACTCCAAGCGGCCGGAGAACATGCCGCTCTACTTCCGCACCGACCTCGGGAAGGCTGCGCACGATATGGATGCGCTGGTCTCGGCCATGCAATCCGGCGGCGTGGCGCTTCAGCAGGCCGTTGCCAACGCCCTGGCCAAGGCCGGGCAGTACATCCGGCGCGAGCGGGACTTCACGGGCGTGTCCTTCGAGCGCAGGACGG
>CAYXFW010000057.1:3021-10270 GCA_964464305.1 uncultured Verrucomicrobiota bacterium | reverse complement strand
GACGGCGCGCGCATCCGTCGTTTCCGCGACGCCGTCGACCTTGCGATCTACACGCCCGGAAACGCGTCGGGCCGTCCGCTGCAGGTGCTCAAGTCGCTCGATGCGCCGCCGCCGGCACTCCGAGCCGACTCGTCCGCGCTGCGCGACCGGATCCTATCGACCGTGTCCGGCCTGCTCGGCCTTCTCGGCACGGAGGCCGATCCCGTGCAGAGCCGGGAGCACATCCTTCTCTCGACCCTTCTCGATGACGCATGGCGCGCGGGGAGGAATCTCGACCTCCCCGGGCTGATCCGGCAGATTCAGAAGCCTCCGTTCGCGGCGGTCGGCGTGTTCGATCTCGAGACCTTCTTCCCGGCGAAGGACCGCCTCGTCCTTGCGATGGGGCTGAACAACCTCGTCGCGTCACCCGGGTTCTCCGCGTGGATGGAGGGCGAGCCGCTCGACGTGCAGCGCCTGCTCCATACGCCGGAGGGAAAGCCGCGCCTTTCGGTGCTCTCCCTCGCGCACCTGTCCGACGCGGAGCGGATGTTCTTCGTGACGATCCTCCTCGGCGAGATTCTGGCCTGGGCGCGGGCGCAGCCGGGCACATCGAGTCTGCGGGCGATCCTCTACATGGACGAGATCTTCGGTTACTTCCCGCCGACCGCGAATCCGCCTTCGAAGACGCCGATGCTGACGCTCCTCAAGCAGGCCCGCGCCTACGGCCTCGGCGTCGTGCTTTCGACGCAGAACCCGGTCGACCTCGACTACAAGGGCCTCTCGAACGCCGGCACCTGGTTCATCGGGCGCCTGCAGACGGCGCGCGACAAGGAGCGTGTGATCGAGGGGCTCGAGGGCGCCACTGCGGGCGGGGGCGCCGAGTTCGACCGTCCGGAGATGGAGCGCATTCTGGCCGGTCTGGGCAACCGGGTCTTCCTGATGCGCAACGTTCACGAGGATGCCATGGCGGTCTTCCAGACCCGATGGACGCTGAGCTACCTGCGCGGTCCGCTGACGCTCCCGCAGGTCCGCTTGTTGTGCGCGGGCGCGACCGCGCAGGCCGGGCCGGCCGGAACGCCTCCGGCCGCCGTTCCCGCCGCGGCCCCGCGCGGGTCAGCCAAGCCCCCGGTTCCGCCGGGCACCCCGGAGTACTTCCTCAGGCCCACGAAGACGACGGGGGCGCTGGCCTACCGGCCGATGGCCGCGGGCGCGAGCAAGCTGCATTTCGTGGACGCCGGCGCGGATGTGGACGCCTGGATTCCGTTCGCGCATCTGGCGCCGCTCTCGGACGACGGCAGCGGCGTCCTGTGGGAGGAGGCGACGGCCCGTCCCGAATGGAGCGCCGGACTCGACCCGCAGCCGCGAACCGGGGCGGCATTCGAGGCGCTGCCCGGTGCGCCGGGTCCGAAGGCGGTCGCGGCGTGGCGTGCGAGTCTTCAGGACCACCTCTACCAGAACGTCACGCTCGATCTCTTCGCCGTGCCGGCCCTGAAGATGGCGTCGGCGCCGGGCGAGACGCTTGGCGATTTCACGGTGCGCTTCACACAGGTTATGCGCGAACGGCGCGATGCCGAGGTCGCGGCGTTGCGCGGGAAGTACGACGCGAAGCTTCGAACGATGCAGGACCGCGTTGCGCGGGCGGAGGACCGCCACGAGCGCGAGAAATCTCAGGCCGGGCAACAGATGCTGCAGACCGCGGTGTCGCTGGGCGCGACGGTTCTCGGGGCGTTCTTCAGCCGGAAGGCGTTCGGCGTCGGCACCGTGGGCCGCGCGGCGACCACGATGCGGTCCGCCGGGCGGATCGGCAAGGAGCGCGAGGACACCGCGCGCGCCGCGGAGAGCATCGAGGTCGCGCGCCAGCGCCTGTCCGAGCTGGAGGCGGAACTCGAGCGCGAAATCGCCGCGTTGCAGGAACGCTACGAGCCGACGGCCGTCCGCGTCGACACCACCCGCATCCGCCCGCGCAAGTCGGACATCGCCGTCGGTGCCGTCGGCATCGCGTGGGTTCCCTGGATGACCGGCCCCGACGGCATGCCCGCACCGGCGTTCTAGGCCGGATCGTTGCCCATGGGTCCACGTCCACCATCGAAGCGTTTTGCGTGGTCTTCGCCCTGCAGCCGTGGCATCATGATGTCATGGATGCGGTGAAACCAGCGGAGGATCTTTCCGTGTTTCACTTCGAGCGCAGCAAGCCCCGCGTGCGGCGGCTCGGAGTTGAACGGACGGACGGAGCCGAGTGGTTGAGGGAATCGCCGCAACGGCGAATCGCCGCGGTCGAATTTCTCCGCGCAGCCCACGCGGGACCGGACTATGCTTCACAAAGAATTCCGCGAGTTTCTCGCGCTTCTCGCCGGGCATAAGGCCCGCCATCTCGTCGTGGGTGGGTACGCCGTGGCCGTTCACGGCTATCCGCGCTACACCGGCGACTTGGACGTCTTCATCGCCTTGGACCCCCAGACGGCCGATGCTGTTACTGCGGCGCTTCTTGAGTTCGGCTTCGCTGCGTCCGATGTGGAGGCGAGTCTCTTCCTTGAGCCCAACAGCATTGTCGAAATCGGGCGGGAGCCTCTGAAGCTCCATATTATGAATGCGGTCACGGGACTCGACTTCGCTCATGCCTACGCACATCGTCACGTCGTGCAGATCGACGATCTGGATGTCCCGTTCATTTCCTACGAGGACCTGCTGGCCAACAAGTCCGCCACCGGTCGCGGCAAAGATCTGGTGGACGTCGAGGAACTGAAGCGCCGTCGCGCCTCCGCCTGATTCCAAGGATTGGAGGCGCCTTCTGTGCGCCGTCCGAGGCTTGGAACCGACCCCGTCCGCGGTTCGCGTCCTTGGACCCTCCGCGCCTCCGTGTGCCTCACTCCCCGGTCACCCCGAGGGTTTCGGCCTGGCGCTGGAGATCGTAGAGGGATCGGTAGAGACCGTTGCGTTCGAGAAGGGCGGCGTGGGGGCCCCGTTCGGCGATGCGGCCGCCGGAAAGCACGGCGATTTCGTCGGCGCGATCGAGACCGGTCAGGCGGTGGGTGATGACGAGGACCGTCTTTCCCGTCAAGAACCAGAGCGAGGCCATCAGCCGTTCCGAGGACTCGGGATCGAGGTCGGCGGTCGGTTCGTCGAAGACGTAGATGGGTGTGTCGCGCAGCAACGCCTGGGCAAGCGCCAGGCGTCGTCGCTGTCCGCCGCTCAATTGCAGGCCCTGCTCGCCGAGGCGCGTGTCCCAGCCGGACGGCAGCGATTCGATCCACTCCAGCGCGCCGGCGGTTCGGGCGCAGGCGGTCAGCGAGTCGTCGCCGGCATCGGGCTGCGCGAGGCGCATCTGGTCCCGGACCGTCCCGTTGCAGAGCCAGGGCTGCTGCGGGACGACGGTGATGGCGCGGACGAGCGCGTCCGTGTCCGTCGAACGCACGTCGACGCCGCCGATGCGGATCGCCCCTGCGTCGGGGTCCAGAAACCGGACCAGCAGATGCGAAAGCGTCGTCTTGCCCGCGCCGCTGGGGCCGACGATGGCGATGTGCGAGCCGGATTCGATCCGCAGGTCGAGACCCCGCAGCACCGGGCCGTCGGCCGGGTCGTGCGCGAAGGTGACATCGTCGAACTCGATCGCCCCGCCGGGCGGCACGGCGGCCGCTGCGCCAGGCGGCAACGGTGCGACCGCCGGGGCGCGGTCGGCGATGGCGAACAGCCGCTCCGCGGCGCCGGCCGCCTGGTCGAGAAACTGGAATGAGGGGGGGAGGGGCGCGACGGCCTCGAAGACCGCAAGCGTGCCGAGGGCCAGGACCGCAAGCGCGATGCCGTCGAGCCGTCCCGCGGCGACCATCGGTGCGCCGAGGCCGAGGATCGCGACGACCGTCGCGCCGGCGCAGAGGCCGGTCAGAGCCTCGTGCAGGCCGGTCAGGGTGGACATGCGCCGCTGCAGCCGTGCCCAGGTCGCCGCGAGCTCGTCCATGCGCGCCCGGTGCCCGGCAGCGCGGCCGAAGGCAACCAGGTCGGAGAGGCCCTGCACGCCGTCGATCGTCAGCGCCTGGTATTCCCCGCGCACGCCGAGGATGGCCAGACCGGTCACGCGTCCGAGCGCCCGCGTCGCCGCGGGCACGGCAATGCCCGCGACGGCGAGTCCCGCGAGGATCGCGACGGCCATGCGCGGGTCGTGGCGGCCGAAGAAGACGCCGGCGAAGACTGCCGCGAACAGCGCGACGAACGGCGGGGCGAGAAGGCGGAGGTAGACGTGATCGAGACTTTCGACGTCCGCCACGACCCGGTTCAGCAGGTCGCCGCTGCGCTCCGCCTGCAGACGCGCGGGCGCCAGCGGGATCAGCCGGTCGCAGAACCAGATCCGCAGGCGCGAAAGAATCCGGAACGTCGCCTCGTGCGTGACGAGACGCTCGAGGTAGCGCAGGACGCCGCGCGAGGTGCCGAAGAAACGCACGCCGGCGACGGCGACGCGAAGGTCGGCGATCGAGGGACGCAGCGCCGCCGTTGCGATCAGGAACGCCGAGGTCATCGTCAGCGCCACGCCGACGCCGACCGTCAGCAGCGCCAGCACCGCGCCGCCCAGCATCCATCGCCATTCCGGGGCCGCCAGCGCGAGGGCGCGGAGGAGAGGAGGATGGGAGGAAGCACGAATATTCAATTCCGAAGCACGAAACAAATTCGAAGCACGAAGCCCCAATGCTCTAAACGGGGCGTCCGTTTCGGATTTTGGGATTTCCGGTTTGAGATTTGTTTCGTGCTTCGGAATTAGGATTTCGTGCTTATCCGTCATCTGGCGTCTCCCGCGAAGGAGCGGAGCATCGCGGCATAGCGGCCGTCCTCGAGTGCGGCGAGATGCGCCGGCGGTCCGGCCTCGACGACGCGGCCGGCGTCAAGAACCACGACCTGCGAGGCGGAACGGACGGTGTTGAGGCGGTGCGCGATCAGCAGGGTCGTCCGCCCGGCGGCAAGGCGGTCGATGGCCGCGCGGACGAGCGATTCGGATTCGGCGTCGAGAAAGGACGTCGGCTCGTCGAGGATCAGCAGCGGCGCATTGCGCAGGAAGGCGCGGGCGAGCGCGAGGCGCTGCGCCTCGCCGCCGCTCAGCCTCTGGCCGCGGTCGCCCACCGCCGTGTCCAGTCCGCGCGGCAGGCGCGAGAGGAGCGCATCGAGTCCGGCGTCGTCAGCTGCGCGCCGGAGGTCGGAGTCAGTCACCCCGGGTCGGGCCAGCCTCAGGTTGTCGGCCAGCGTTCCATGAAAAAGATGCGGCCGCTGGGGAACCCACGCGAGGCGTGTGCGCCACGCGTCGGGATCGAGCGAGGCGAGATCGGTCCCGTCCGCGAGAATCCGTCCGGACTCCGCATCGAGAAACCGGAGGAGCAGGCGCGCCACCGTGCTCTTGCCCGAGCCGCTCGCGCCGACGAGTGCGGTCATGCGGCCGGCGGGCAGTTCGAAGGACGCGCCCCGGAGGGCCGGTCGCGAGCCCCCGTCGTAGCTGAAACGGATGTCGTCGAAACGGACCGCGGGTGGCGCGGCCGGTGCGGGCGGGGCCGCCGCGACCGGTGCGGCCCGGACAGGCGGCGGGAGATCGAGGATCTCCGACATCCTGTTCGCGGCGACCGCGCCCTCGACGCCGGCGTGGAATCGGGCGCCGAGCGCCCGCAGGGGGCCGTAGAATTCGGGAGCAAGGATCAGGACGGCCAGCGCGGGCTCGAATTCGATCCCGCCCTTGAGCAGGCGGACGCCGATGGTGACGGCGACCAGGGCGGTGCTCAGGACCGCCAGCAACTCCATCGCAAGCGACGACAGAAATGCGATGCGCAGGACGCTCATGGTGGCGCGCCGGAACTCCTCGCTGGCGCCGGCGATCTCGCACGTCTGTTCCCGCGCGCGGCCGAGCAGGCGAAGCGAGGCAAGCCCCTGCAGGGTGTCGAGGAAGCGGGCGCCGAGGACGCTCAGCACGGTCCACTGCCTGCGTGTCCGTCGCTCCGCCGCAATGCCGATCAGCGCCATGAAGACCGGGATCAGCGGGCCGGTGAGGGCGAAGATGAGGGCGGAGACCCAGTCCTTCGGAATCACAAACCCGAGCACCACGAGCGGCGCGAGGGCGGCGAGCACGACCTGCGGCGCGAACTGGGCGGCAAACGGTTCGAGGGCCTCGACGCCGCGCGAGAGCGTGGTGGCCAGTTCGCCGCTGCGCTCGGCCGAGAGGCCGGCCGGGCCGAGGCGGACGAGGTGTTCGTGCAGCTCCCGGCGGGCCGCCGACTTCACGTGCGCCGCCGCGTGAGCGGCGGCGACAGACCCGCCTGCGGCCGATACTGCGCGGAGGATCGTGACGGCGGCCAGCCAGGCAAGGTCGCCCAGCGTATCCTCCGCGCCCGCCCCCCGCAGGAATACCGCGCCGAGGATATGGGCGATCAAGCCGGCCTGCGCGACTGCGCACAGCGTGGAGCCCAAGCCTCCCGCGATGGCGCCCCCCAGCGGGATGCGCGCGTCGAGGGTCCATCGGATCAGCCGGCGGTCGAACTTCATGCGGCGATCACCATACCGCAGAAGAGACCCCGCCGCCACGAGCGGGGAGAAGGGAGAAGGAAGGAGGGAGGTTCTTGAGTTGGGACGGCGATGGGCCTAGACTGGTCCGACACATGCGGAAGGAGCGTTGGATGATGAAGACTGTAATTGTTGGATGGGTCGTGGCGGCGGGTCTGGCGGGTGCCGTGCTGGCGGCGGAGGACGGATGGGTCAGCCTGTTCGACGGCAAGACACTGGACGGCTGGATGCAGAAGAACGGCACCGCGACATATCGTGTCGAGAACGCGTCGATCGTCGGGAAGACCGCCGAGGGCAGCCCGAATTCCTTCCTCTGCACCGAGAAGTCCTACGGCGATTTTGAACTCGAGTTCGAGGTGAAGGTCGATCCCGCGCTGAATTCCGGCGTGCAGATCCGCTCGCAGACTGCCGAGGTCAAGGCCGGGTCGGCCGAGAAGTTCGGCCGCGTCAACGGGCCGCAGGTCGAGATCGAGGGCAGCGGAGCGAACGGCGCCGAATCCGGCTACGTCTACGGCGAGGCGACCGGCCGCAACTGGCT
This sequence comes from uncultured Verrucomicrobiota bacterium, assembly GCA_964464305.1. Lineage (GTDB taxonomy): Bacteria > Verrucomicrobiota > Kiritimatiellia > PWTM01 > PWTM01 > VGWF01. The sequence continues at coordinate 3,228 of CAYXFW010000057.1, read as the reverse complement.
GACCCCCAAAGAGCGGCTGATCCCGCACAAGAAGCTCAAGGATGGCGAGTGGAACAAATATCGCATCGTCGCCAAGGGCGCGCGGATCCAGGTCTGGATCAATGGGGAGCCGATTGAGGATCTCACCGACGAGCCCATCTTCCAGACCCACCCCAAGGGATTCATCGGTCTTCAGGTCCACGGCATCAAGAAGGGCACCGGCCCGTT
>CAYXFW010000057.1:0-3011 GCA_964464305.1 uncultured Verrucomicrobiota bacterium | reverse complement strand
TGAAGTAGCAAGGCGGTTCACGGTTCCGGGTTCACAGTTCACGGTTTCAGCCGGAGGCGTCCGGCCAACCGTGAACCGTGAACTGTGAATTCTGAATTCCGTCGCCTACCTCCGCATTTCCCACACGATGTCGTAGTCGCTTGTGCTGCCGGTGCGGCGGCGGCCATGGTCGTCCCGGGCGTTCTTTCCGAACCCGTAGACCAGGACGCCGGTCGCAGAAGGTTTGTAGACCAGCGGCTTGCCGGTGAACGGATCCTTCGGCACGCCGCCGGGTAGGTGCAGATCCTCCAATGAGACCGGGTCGGCGCCCTTCGCAAGCCGGTGTTGTTCCAGTGCGAGCCCGATGCCCGCGACATCGAGGGCGCATTCGGTTTCCGCAACGGTCGTGAAGATGCCGCCGAATGCGGGCGTGATGAGCCGCGAGAGGATCGCCCACCGCGGGAGCGAATTGACGCGTGCGGAAAGGCGGTCGGCGGCGGAGGGATCGAACGGCTGCCCCGCCTGCCCGCGCATCTCGGACATGAGGGAGAGGTAGAGAGCGCAATCGCTCTTGAAGAGCGGGCGGAGCGGATGCGCGAAGACCAGGGCCAGTGCCCCTCCGGATGCGCCTCCGGGATTCAGTACAGCGGCCAGGTCCGCGCCCCGGCGGGAGCCATTGAGGACCGCGTCGAACGCCCACTGGCCGAACACGATCCGTTCTCCGTCCATCGCGCGCACGAGGGCAGGCCGCAGTGCGAGCCGTCGTCGGGACAGGTCGCCGGCGAGGGTCTCGCGATCGGCCGTCGCGATCGAGCCCGCCGGGGCCGCGGCAAGGATCTGCGGGAGGACATCCAGAATCGTCCGGTCTCCGGAAGTCGACACCAGCAGGCTGATGATGACGCCGTCGTCCAGCATCATGCCCGAGATCGCGAATGCGTCGCGCAGCGTGCCGAGTGCCCGGCGCCCATCGCCGCCCGAGGCCTCGAACCATGCCTTGAGACACAGGATCCGGATCGCGCTGCGAATCGGCGAGACATGGGGCAGTCGAAGGGCGGGGCCCTCCTCGTACCGCAGGTTGAAGTCGCATGCACGCCGGGTGGAGGCTTCGTGCAGCAGATCCAGGACTTCGACCACCTCGCGGGCGGCCAGCCCGGCCTTCACGTCGGCCGCGAGCGAAGCGTCCGTCCGCAGCCGGTCGACGAAGTTGGTTCCGCCGTCCCACGGCCTCGTCAGCGCCTCGAAGGCAGGCGACAGAGGTTGCAATTCCAGCCTCCCGCCCGCCATCTGGAGAAGCGCGCGGTTCAACAGCGGTGCGGCGTTCTCGGCGTCCGGCACGGCGGGCGGCCGGAGGGAATCGATGGTGGTCGGCCAGCCCTTCGCCTCGATCGTGTTGAGGGCGCGCCGAAGCTCCGCGCCGGCGCGGGCGTTCCAGATTGTCCATGCGATGGCCGGGACGAGCAACAGGACGACGATCAGGGTCAGGGCGATGCGGGCTTTATGGTTCATGGTCGGTTCTCCTGATTCGGGCGATACCTGCCGGGATGACGTTGGAGGGCCGCGCTCCGTCGCGGCCGTTCGCAGCGTCCGCGGGCGCAGGCCGTTGTCATAGCACAGGCCCCGTTCGCAACATTGCCCATGAGGCTGGATTCGAGGGGTCGGGTGTGGCGACCGTCCGCAGGCGCGCCCATGCTCCGTTCAGTCCCGATTCCTTCAGGATCGCGGCCTCGCGGTCGTCGCCACACCAGGTCGCGGCCGGCCGCGACGCGGCGAAGGCCCGCGAGGTGAGGCCGTCCTCATGCAGGGTGAACCCGACGCAGGCGGCCCACACCGCGGCGACCGCGGTCGCCCGACGCCATGCCGCGGCACGGAAGGCGAGGCGCTCGGCGGAACGGAGCGTCCATTCGTCGCGCGCAAGGGCAAGCACGCGGGTGCGCAGGGCCGGGGAGGGCGACACGGTGCGCAGGCGGGCCAGACCTTCCTCGAGGGGATCAGGGCTCATGGCGTGACTCCCCCGCGAGGCGGACGCGGAGCTTCTCCAGCGCGTAGCGCCAGCGACTGGCCGCGGTGTTGAAGGACACGCCCGTCCGCGCGGCGATATCCGCGAAGGTGAGGCCCTCGAAGGCCTTCAGGACGACCACCTCGCGTTGCTCGTCGGGGAGCCGGTCGACGGCATCCGCGAGGGCCGCGTCGTCGGCCGTCGCGGGCCCCGCCCGCGGCGCCATGTCCATCCAGTCCGGCAACGGCCTGTCTGCCAGCGCCGCCGAGTGTCCCGCCTCCCGGGCGCGGAGACGCAGGCGGTCGGTCGAGAGATTCCTCGCCTTTGTGAAGATCCACGGCTCCAGATCGCGGGCGGCCAGCAACTGCCGCGGGCGGCGGGCGAGGTCCAGGAAGAGGTGCTGCAGTGCATCCTCGGCGTCGGTCCGGTTGCGGAGACGCGACAACAGGAAGGCGAACAGGGCCGGCGCAAACGCGTCGTGGAGGACTTCCAGCGCCGCGGGGTCGTCGTTCCGCACGAGGTCCCGGACCCGCCGCTGGATCGTGTCCGCCGTCATCGCGCCCCCATTCTATCCCAATTCCGTTCATGGCTTCACCTGGGATGACGACGGAGGGGAAGAAATCTGTCTATGTGCCGCGAAGATGTCGGCAGGGAGGAACTACAAGCTCCAGGCTTTCAAGGTGTCCCCCTCTTGCTCGTACTCCTACTCTTACTCTTACTCTCTCCGCCGTCTGCCCAAGTGCCGATTGGGAGGAGAGTACGAGTAAGAGCAAGAGTACGAGTAAGAGCAAGAGTACGAGTAAGAGCAAGAGTACGAGTAAGAGCAGGAGTAAGAGCAAGCGACGGACCGGGAACAAGATGGTCTGTCGGGCCGTCGACGGGGTTTGGGCAGGCGGTGACACCGTTGCATAAGCCACGGCGAAAGCAAAGGGACTGGCTGGCTCCTCCTGCGACCCGGAACCTCCCGTCTGCCGTTTTCGTTTCGGCTTGGAACTGGGGGGGCGGGTTTGCTATATTTTGAAATCTATGGACCCCA
>CAYXFW010000056.1:0-10408 GCA_964464305.1 uncultured Verrucomicrobiota bacterium | reverse complement strand
GATCGCGCCGCCCGCCAGCGACCCCGCCCTGCTCCGCGAACGGATCCTCCCGGGCGAGAAGCACGCCGAACGCAGCCCGGGGCATCACCGGAACTTCCTGGACTGCGTCCGGTCGCGCCGCCGCCCGATCGCCCACGAGGAGATCGGACACCGGACCGGCGCCCTTTGCCACCTGCTCAACACCGCCATGCGGCTCCAGCGGCCGCTCCGCTGGGATCCGGTCCGCGAAACCGTCCCCGGCGACCCCGAGGCGAACCGCATGCTGGCCCGGCCGATGCGGCATCCGTGGCACGTCTGACCCTTCTTCCCGATGCACCCGATCCCCCAAGACCCAAGGAGACAATGAGAATGAACCTCATGCATACCCGGTTCCTGACCGCCTCGGCCGCCCTTCTGGTCGCCTCGTGCGCAACTTTCGGCCCCGACGAGCGGGCACTGACGGAGTTCGACGGCCGCCTGAAGGCGTTTGCCTCCTACGACTACGGCGCCGACCGCGCGCCGATGGCGGCCCTGACCGCCTTCCTGACGGAACACAGGTCCGCCGCCGACCGGCGTGCCATCGAGCCGCGTCTGCTTGCCTTCGCACAGTCCACAACGTCCACACGCGCTGCGCGACAACACGTGATCCGCGAAATCGGCCGCGTGGGAAGTGCCGCCGCAGCGCCCGCGTTGATCGCCCTGCTTTCCGACGCCGAACTCGGCGACGACGCGGCGATGGCGCTCGAGACGCTGGCCGAGCCGAAGGCCGATGCCGCCGTCCTGCAGGCCCTGCCCACGCTCCCCGCGGCCGCACGCGGGCGCGTCGTCGCCCTGCTCGGACGCCGCCGGGCCGCAGGCGCCGTCCCTGCGATCGTCCCGTTCCTGAAGGATGCCGATCCCTCGCTGTCGGCCGCAGCCGTCGCCGCGCTCGGGGGCTATGCGACATCCGACGCCGCCGCCGGGCTGATCGCCGCCCTGCCGTCGCTCAAGGGGCACGCGCTCACCGCCTCGTGGGACGCCCTCCTCTCCTGCCACGCCGCCGCCCTGGATGCCGGCAACGCGAACACGGCGAATGCGATTCTCCTCGCCCTGGAGAAGAACCGGGCGCCGACGCACGTCCGGATGGCCGCCACTCTAGCGACGCTTCAGACCGCATCGCCCCGGGAGGCGGCCCTGAAAGCCGCGGGGCTCCTGACCTCGAGCGATCCGGATGCCTGGACCGCGGGGGCGCATCTCGCCCGTCACCGGACCGATGACCGGTCGCTGCTGGCCGTGATCGCCGCGCTGCCGTCGATGCCGCCGGCCTCGCAGGTGGCGGTGCTGGGGATCGTCGAAGACCGCCGCCTCTCGGTCGCCGCCCCGCTGCTCGCCCGCCTGTCCGGATCCCCCGACCCCGCCGTACGGGCCGCCGCGCTGCGCGCGATGGGTCCCGCGGGCCGTGCGGAGTCCGTGCCCGTTCTTGCCGCGGCCGCCGCGGAAGGCGCCGAGGAGGGTCGCGCCGGCGCCCGCAAGGCGTTGCGGCTGGTTCATGGCGCGGGGGTTGACGAGGCGATCCTGGGAACCTTCCGCACCGGCTCCCCGGCAGTGCGCATCGAACTGATCCGGGCCATGGGCGACCGCGGGATGACCGCGGGACTTCCGGTCCTCCTGGCCGCGGCGGGCGACGCCGACGCCGCGATCCGGACCGAGGCGATCCGGCAGGTCGGCGCTCTCGCCGGACCGAAGGAATGGGCCCGACTGCTCGACCTCATCTCTTCCACCGCCAACGAGAGCGACCGGCCCGCCGTCGTCGCCGCGGCCGCCACGGCGGGGGCCCGGCAGCCGAATGCAGGCGCGGATCTTGCCCTCAGACTCCAGGCGGCGTCTTCGCCCGCGGTGCATGCCGCGCTGCTGTCGCTGGCCGGACGCGTGGCCTCCGACGCCACACTCCCCGACCTCGTCCGCGCGGCGGCCTCGGCGGACGCATCCACGCGCGATGCCTCCCTCCGCGCACTGGGAGCCTGGCCCCGGTCGACCGCCCTGCCCGCGCTCCTCGAAGCCGCCGCGGGGACGAATCCCCAGGCGCAACGCCTCGCCCTGCGCGGCGCCATGGAGGTCACGCGCAAGGCGACCGACTTGAATGACGCGGCCCGCATCGCCCGCTACCGCGAACTCGCGACGAAGCTCGGGCACGACGACGACCGCCGCATGCTGCTCTCCGCCGCCGGCGCGCTCGCCGGCCCGGAGGCGCTCGCCCTCGTCGCCGGTTTCCTGGACCAGCCCCCGGTGCGGGCCGAGGCCGAAGCCGCCGCGCTCCAGATCGCCAAACGCTCCGGCAAACCGGACACCGCAACCGCCTCCGTCCTCCGGCGCATCGCCGCCGAGTCCTCCTCCCCGGCGCGCAAGGACGAAGCGGCCGCGCTCCTCAAGTAGCAGGCGGACGGAACCGTGGCATAGCCGGGATTCCACGCGGCAGAGCGGATCCGGATTCGATCGCACGTAACCCAGCGGTGTCGCATCCCGATCCGACGAGGCGGTCCCTGCGATGAAACAGACAGTTTTTGCCCTCTCTCTTTTGGCGTTCGGCCCCATCGCGGGAACGCAAGGCGCACCTCCGGCGCCGATGTCCGACGACCGCGCTTCGGGCAGCTTTCGGGATGGCGCCCGGTTCGAGTTGCGTCCCGGCGAGTACTACTTCCGGGAACTGGGTCGTCCCGCGTTCGTCCTCGGACGCAACCCCGCAGGGATGAACCCGAATGAGTATGAGGACCATTTGCGCCACGCCGCAGCGGCGGGTGAGCGCTTCATGCGCATCCATCTCACCTTCACCCCGCCGAACGAAAAGGCGGGGGAGATCGATGCCGGTATGCTGCAATCGTGGGATGCGATCCTGGACGCCGCCGAGAAGCACGGTCTCGCCGTGCTACCCGTGCTGGGCGTCTGGGCCGACTGGAACGACGGCAGCAACAACGAGACGTGGCATGCCTGGGACAGGAACCCCTTCAACGTCGCGCGCGGTGGCCCGGCGAAGCAACCCGGAGATCTGTTCGGCGACACGCTCTGCCGCAGGCTCTGGCTGAAGCGCGTGGAGACCCTGGTCCGGCGCTGGGCGCACCGCCGCGCCATTGTGGGCTGGGAGATCTTCTCCGAACTCGACCTCGTCACCGGCGCAACCGAGGCCCGCGCGGTCGAATTCACCGAACGTGCCGCCGCCGCGATCCGCGCAGCAGACCCGTGGAAGCGACCGCTCACCGCCTCGCAGGCCGGCATCGGCGAATGGCCGAAACTGCTGCAAAGCACTGCGCTCGACTTCACCGAAATCCACCCCTACAGCGACGGCGCTTTCGGCGGCCGGCTCGACGACCTGATCCTTGCCGCCGTCCGCGCACGGCTCGCGAAGTACGGCAAGCCCGTCCTCATCGGCGAATCGGGTCTGAGCTCCCGCCCGCCGCGCGGAACCCTGGAGGTCGCCGCGCGAGCCGAGGTCGGCATCCGCCACGCCATCTGGGCGGCGGGGGTCAGCGGCGCCATGAACGGCCGCGCGCTTTGGTGGCAGGATGGGTACGACCAGTTCGAGAAGGCCGACCTCGTCCGCCACTACCACGAGGCCGCCGCAACGGCCGCCGCATTCGTTCGCGGCGTGGACTTCACGGGCTTCATGCCGGTCCCCTGCGTGCTATCCGACGGGGTGAAGGGAGCCGTGATCGGCAACGACAGGGAGCGCCTGGGATGGTTCCGCGATATCCGGTGCGATCCACCTGATTGGCCGGCGAAGCCGGTATCCGGACAAGCCGTGAGCGTGGAGGCTCCCGGCGATTCCTGGCACATTGCGTTCTTCGATCCGGTCACCGGGAGATCCGGTGCCGAACACCCGGTGGCCGTTCGCGACCGGCGCATTCGAATGGTCCTTCCGGAGTTCCAAGAGTCCGTCGCGGTCCGGATGAAGCATCGGGAACCGTGATCGGCTTGGAAACCGGGGATGAAGGACTCCGGGGCGCCGCCTTGTCTCAGTACGCATAGCGGCTGCCGCCGATGAATTCGCGGATCAGCGAGCCGTCGGGGATGGCGCTGTCGTCCGCGACCGCGGTCAGGGGCTCGAGCAATTCGCACACGCGCCGGGCGCGGATGTAGGCGTCCTGCCGCTTCGGGTCGCCGCGGTAGAGGTCCATCGCCTCCGGGAAGAAGCGGAACACGCGGGGCTTCAGCACGGGCAACTCGTGGGGCAGCGCGCTGTTGACGAGGTAGTCCACCGCGCCGATGAACGGGATGATGTTCTTGAGCTCGCTGGAACGCACGTAGTGCCAGTGCGTCAGGGTCTGCAGCGGCTGGTGGTTCCTGTGCCACGCGTCGCGGATCATGCGCCGCATCAACCGGTGATCCGCCCATCGCATGAAGGTGCCGTCCGCCGCGCGCAACTGGCCCAGGGTTTCCACGTAGACCTTGAACTTCCGCGAGACCGGGATGCTCGCGGTCATGGCCTCGTAAAGGCCGTGCAGGCTGTCGATGAGCAGGATCTGGTTCGGGGCGAGCCGCATCGGGTGCACGTCGAGCGTCCGAAACCCGGTCTTGAAGTCGTAGTGGGGCGTCCGCACCTCGCGCCCGTCCAGCAGTTCGATCAGATGCCGGTTGATGAGCGGCAGATCGAGGGCGTGGGGCGTCTCGTAGTCGTAATCCCCGAACTCGTCCTTCGGATGCAGCTCGAGGTCGAAGAAGTAGTGGTCGACGTTCATCGCCACCAGCTCCAGGCCGGCCTCGCGCAGCCGTTCGGAGAGCTTGATCGTGGTGGTGGTTTTGCCCGAGGACGAGGGCCCCGCGATGATCGCGAGGCGGACGTCGGGCCGCCGCTCGACGATCCGGTCGGCGCCGGCCCGCACCTCCGCGTCATAGCGGGCCTCGCCGTCGTGGACAAGGTCGGGGAAGCGGCCTTCCGCGACGATCCGGTTGAGTCCGTCCACGGTCTCGCAGCCGTGGTCCATGTTCCAGCGCAGGACCTCGTAAATCGTGCGGTAGGGAATGTTGTCCGTCGCCTCGACCGAGCCGGACCGGGCGGCGCGCCGCTGCGCGCGGTCGTGCCGGTAGATGATGTACGCCCGCGCGACGGCCGCGTGGCCGTCCTCCATCAGGGTGCGTTCGACGACATCCTGGATGTCCTCGACCGTGGGAATGCCGTCGACCCCGTAGGCCGAACGGAGGGCGGCTTCGACGCGGGCGGCCAGACCGTCCGCACGGGCCCGGTCGGCCGGTCCCTGCGAGGCGAAGGCCTTGAAGATCGCCGTGGCGATCCGTTCGCGATCGTAGGCAACGCTGTTCCCGTCGCGCTTGATGACCTGCCGGATCGGCGTCGACGCACTCATGACCGGATCAGATGTTGCCCTCGAGGAAGCCCTCGAGCTTCCGCAGCCGCGTCGGGTGACGCATCTTCCGCAGGGCCTTGGCCTCGATCTGGCGGATGCGCTCGCGCGTGACGTGGAACTTGCGGCCGACCTCCTCCAGCGTTCGGGAGTAGCCGTCGATGAGCCCGAACCGGAGCTTCAGCACCTCCTGCTCGCGCTCGGTCAGCGTCTGCAGCACCTCGCGCAGGCGCTCCTTCAGCAGCGAGTAGGCGGTCACCTCGGAAGGGTTCTCCGCGGACATGTCCGGAATGAAGTCCCCGAAGCTCGTGTCGTCGCTGTCGCCCACCGGGCTATGCAGCGAGATCGGCTGCTGGGCGATCTTCAGGATGCCGCGCACGCGCTCCACGGGGAGATTCATCTCCTCGGACAGCTCCTCCGGCGTCGGCTCGCGGCCGAACTCCTGAATGAGCTGCTTCTGGATCCGCATCAGCTTGTTGATCGTCTCGATCATGTGGACCGGGATGCGGATGGTCCGTGCCTGGTCCGCGATCGACCGCGTGATTGCCTGCCGGATCCACCACGTCGCGTAGGTGCTGAACTTGTAGCCGCGGCGGTACTCGAACTTCTCGACCGCCTTCATCAGGCCCATGTTCCCTTCCTGGATGAGATCCAGGAACGACAGGCCGCGGTTGGTGTATTTCTTGGCGATGCTGATCACGAGGCGGAGGTTGGCCTCGACCATCTCCGACTTGGCCCGCAGGCCCTTCCGCAGCCAGAGCTTCAGCTCCTGGTGACGCGCTTCGAGCTCGGCCTCGGGCACGAGCGCGTCGTGTGCGATCTCGGCCGTCTGGTCGACGGCGGCGGCGAGCGCCGACTGGGCGGTCTTCGACTTCCGGTTCGGCTGCAGGCGTTCAATCGTCCGGCGGGCGGTGCGGAACTGGACGTAGACCTCGTCGGCCACGACCATGCTGTCCTCGACCGCCTTCTGCTTGAAGAAAAGCCTCTCGAGAAGCGCGGCCAGCTTGTCCCGCCCCTTTTCGAAGGCCTTCGCCCGGGCCGCACGTTCGCGAACCGTCCCCTTCGCCTTGGCGCAATCGGCAAAGAGCGCCGCGGCGCTCTTGTGGGCGCGCTGGATCTCCCCGCGATGCTTCGGGAGAGCCTTGAGGTACTTTTCGCGGTTCGTCACGTGCTTGTCGTTGATCACGCGGTCGAACCGTTCCTTGCCGGTCTCCAGGCGCTCGGCGATGGCCAGGTACGCGCGGGTGGCGAATCCGAACCTGGCAAACAGGTTGCGGCTGGTCGTCTCGGCCTCCTCGATCCGCTTGGAGATCTCCACTTCCTGTTCGCGCGTCAGCAGGGGCACCTGTCCCATCTGCTTGAGGTACATGCGAACGGGATCGTCGAGCACGTCGGTCCGCTGCGCCTGCTTGGCCCGGGCCTCCTCCTCGATGGCACTCTTGAACTTGTCGACGTCCGAGGAGTCCATGACCTCGATGTCCATGCCCCGCAACATGACCAGGATGCCGTCGAGATCCTCGGGGCTCACGCTGCTCTCCGGCAGGACCTCGTTGATGTCGTCGTAGGTGAGGTAGCCCTGCTCGCTGGCCAGGGCGATGAGGTCCTTGAGCTTTTGGTTGCGCAGGTCGCGGTCCATCTTCGCCGTCGCCGCATTGCCCGCGGCGCCGTGGGCGGCCGCGCGGATCTTCTCGGCCATGACCGGGATCGGCTCGCGATCCTCCTCGCCGGCCCGCGGAGATTTGGCGGCCGGGCGCACCCGCCCCGACGGCTTGCGGACGCCCGGACGGGTCACATCGCGGCGGGGTGGCGCCGGGTGGGCCGGTTCCGGCTTCGGGGCCGCCGCCGGCTTCGGCTTCGCCGCCGGGCTCTTCTTCTCCGTGGCGCGGCTCTTCCGCGATTCCGTGGCGTGTTTCTTGGTCTGTGACATGGCCCCTCGCGAGATCGGACTACACTTCACCCATTATGCCCAAAACAGGATATGGTACCCGGCCCTCCCCCCCATGTCAAACGCACCGGTTCCGCGGGCCTGCGCCCCGCCCCACCCGCTTCTCCTCCCGGGGCGCATGGCCGGCGACGCGCCGGAACACGGTCGCAAAATACTGGCTGCTGGCGAATCCGCACTCGAGGCCGATCGCGGTCAGGGACAGGTCGGGCCGCTCGCGCATCAGCCGGCGCGCCCGCTCCACGCGCAGGTGGGCGAGATACTCGATCGGCGTCATGTTCCGCAGCTTGCGGACGTAGTGGGCGAAGCGCGTGCGGCGGAGCCCGGCCGATTCCGCCAGGGTGTCCAGCGTCCACGGCCGCGCGGAGGACGCCTCCAATTCCGAAAGGAACATCTCCGTGGCCCGCTCGGCACTGGTCAGGTCCGGATCGTCCGCGACAGGCTGGGCGCGCAGGGCCTCGAGAATCCCGAAGAGCAGGCCGTTGATCTCCAGCGCGAGCCGCGACGTGACGGATCCGCCCCGGTCCCGCCCTTCCACCACGCGCCCGAGGGCCTCGAACCGGGGACCGGCCGCCGCCGCCCGCCAGACGGGCCGCTCGCTGCGCCGCAACAGGCGCGTAAGGTCCGCCAGGTCGGCCGGGTCCAGGACAAGCCACGGCGGCCACCGCCAGGGTTGGTGCGGATGGCGGACGCCGACGTCCAGAATCAGCCAGTACAGCCGCCCCGCCCCCACCCTCGGACCGCCCACACCGTGCGGCTGCCACGGCCGCGTCACCGCGAGGTCCCCCGGGCGGAGCGTATAGGCCCGGCCGTCCACCGAGAATCCCGTGCTCCCGCTGGCGAGGAACGTGAACTCGATGCCCTCGTTGCGGTGCACCGGCAGCCCCCAGTCCTGCTCGTGACGCGCATCCCAGAACCCGACGCTGCGCACGCCCGGCACCGCCCGCGTCGCGAGGCGCCCCCCGGGATAGGTGCCGCGCGCCAGCGCCTCCAGCCGGACCTCCCCCCGCCCGGCCGCCTGCACCAGCTCGGAACACGTGTCCGCATGGTAGGCCCGCCCCGCCGTGACGAACGCCGCTGGCTTCATGAACCGGGTCCCCCACCGGGCGCAGACCCCGCCCGTTTGTTCAATGTTTACCAATGAACGGACTCGAAAGACAAGCCCCGTTTCCTGCCCCATCCTGCGCGAAGAAACGCAGACCCGGAGGACTGAAGCCATGGCGAAGATCGCGATCGGGATCAACCTGGAGTTCGTGCGGCACGAGGACAAACCCTTCGAGTGGGGCGTCCGGAAGGCCGCGGAACTCGGCTACGAATACGTCGAACCGATGCTGCACTGGGGCCGCGAGCTTCTCAGCGAGGCGGGATACTTTCACAGCGTCTCGATGCTCGACGACCCCCTGCGCGTCACGCGGGCCTGCGAGGCCGCAGGCGTCAAACTGTCCGGCTTCAGCGCACACACCCCGCTGTGCAAGCCCGAGATCAGCGTCGAGTACCTCAAGCAGGCCGTCCGCTTCGCCGCCGAATGCGGCGCGACGGTGGTGAACACCGACGAGGGGCCGAAGCCCGCGTGGACCACGGCCGAGGAGGACCACGTCCTCATGCGCTACACCCTCACCGAGGCCGCCCGCGTCGCGGAGCCGCGCGGCGTCTTCATCGGCATCGAGCCGCACCAGCAGTACAGCCGCACGCCGGACGGGCTCGACCGCATCCAGGGGCTCGTGAAGAGCCCGGCGATCGGGATCAACTTCGACACGGGCAACAGCTATCTGGGTGGCGAGGATCCCTACCGCTGGCTCGAGCGCGTCCTCGGACGGCTCGTCCATCTTCACGCGAAGGACATCTCCATCCAGCAGTCCGGCGCCGAACGGGGCAAGGTCACCGGAACGCCGGTCGGCTGCGCGTGCGGCGACGGCGTCATCGACTGGGCCAAGGTCGCCGCCGTCTGCCGCAGGGCGCCGCGCGACATCGTCTTCTCGGTCGAATGCGGCACCGTCGAGCAGGCCGCGAAGAGCCTCGCTCACCTGAAGAAAGTGCTGGCGGAATGAACACCGGACGCCAAGCCCCATGCGGCGGGGCGAGCCGCCCCGCCCTACCATCCATCCCCGTGCAATCCGGGGTAGGGCCGGGCCGCTGGCCCGGCCGCATCGCACGTTCCGCAGCTGCAGGCTTGGCGCTGATCGCGGCCGCGGGGCCGGCGTCGGCCGGGCCGGTTCCCGTGGCGGACGGCGTCCTCGTCTACGAGCCCGGCCCCGCCCCGTTCAAGGGCTACGTGAAGGAACTCCGGACGCCTGGCGGCGTGCAGGTTCTGCTCGATTCGCCGGCGGACCACATCCACCACCACGGCCTCATGCTGGCCCTCGGCGTCGACGGGGTCGACTTCTGGACCGAGGCCCCGCCGGAGAAGATGGGCCGCCAGGTTCCGCGCGGCGCGGCCGCGTTCGACGCATCCGGCGTCCGGCAGGTCCTGGACTGGCGGGCGCCGGGAGGCACGAACCTGATCGCGGAAACGCGGCATGTGACGGTACGCGCCGGGGCGGCGGGGGAGCCGACGTGGCTGACCTGGGAGAGCTCGCTCCGCACCGCCGGGGGACGCCCCGCCGCGCGCCTCTGGGGACGGCACTACTTCGGACTGGGCTTCCGGTTCGTCCGCGATTTCGACGGCGCCGTTGAGTTCCTGTTCGAACCCGGCGCGACGAACCGGGTCGTTCGCGGCGACGAGCGCCTTGCGCCCAGCCGCTGGTGCGCCGCGCGCGGAACGATCGGCGGGAAGCCCGTGACGGTCGCGATGTTCGACCACCCGTCCAACCCGCGGCACCCGGCCGAATGGTTTACGATGTCGAAGCCCTTCGCCTACCTGTCCGCGACGCTCGGGCTCGAGAAGGCCCCAATGACGGTCGAGGCGGGTCGCGACCTCCGCCTGCGCTGGGCGGTGGCCCTGTGGGACGGCCACCCGCCGCCGGAAACGATCGCGGAACACGCCCGCCGCTGGGCGGCGACGCCGGGCGAAGGAACGAAGTGAAACGACGGAAGAGGGATCACGGGGTGCCGCGATGAAATCGAGCCGGGGACTTTCGCGAAGGCAGTTTCTCCAGCGGTCCGCCGCGGTCGCCATCGGCGTCCCGGCGATCGTGCCGATGCGGGTTCTCGGCGGCGC
>CAYXFW010000055.1:0-10558 GCA_964464305.1 uncultured Verrucomicrobiota bacterium | reverse complement strand
CAGGTACGAGACGACGAACGAATAGATGGCCGTGATGGCGGCCGCCTTGAACTGGATCATGAACTGCGCGGCGTTGCCGTGGAAGAGCCCGTTGAATCCGCCGTAGGCCTCCTCGGCGAAGAGACCGGTCGCCAGGGCGCCCCAGAAGCCGCCGATGCCGTGGACCCCGAAGGCGTCGAGCGCGTCGTCGTAGCCCAGTTTCGCCTTCAGGAAGGTCACGGCGAGGAAGCCGAAGACCGACGATCCGATGCCGATCCAGATCGCGCTCATGGGCGAGACGAAGCCACAGGCCGGCGTGATGGCGACGAGGCCCGCGACCGCGCCGGTGATGATGCCGAGCGTCGTCGCGCGCCGGTGGTGGAGCCAGTCGCAGACCGCCCACGCGAGCCCCGCCGCGGCCGTCGCGACGTGCGTTGTGACGAAGGCGTTCGCCGCGGTTGCGTTCGCTCCCAATGCGCTGCCCGCGTTGAATCCGAACCAGCCGAACCACAGCATGCCGGCGCCGAGGATCGCCAGCGGCAGGTTGTGCGGCGGCGACAGCGGTCCGAGACGCCGGCCGAGCACCAGCACGGCCGCCAGGGCCGCGGCGCCCGCGTTGATGTGCACGACCGTGCCGCCCGCGAAGTCCAGCGCGCCCTGGATCGCATTGCCCTGCGCATCGAACCTCGCGAGCACGCCCCCGAGACCCCACACCCAGTGGGCGACCGGGTCGTAGACCAGCGTGGTCCACAGGAGGATGAACACGCAGAAAGTCGAGAACTTCATCCGTTCCGCGAAGGCGCCGATAATGAGGGCCGGCGTGATGATCGCGAACTTCAATTGGAACGCCATGAAGACGGAGTGGGGGATGGTCGCGGCGTAGCCGGCGAACGGAACGCCCCCGACGCCCTTCAGAAAGGCCCAGTCCAGGTTCCCGATCAGGCCCTTCACCGTCGGGCCGAAGGCGAGGCTGTATCCGAACAGCACCCACTGGATCGTGACCAGGCACATCGCCATGAAGCACTGCATCAGGATCGAGAGGACGTTCTTCTTCCGGACCAACCCGCCGTAGAAGAACGCCAGCCCGGGAGTCATCAGGAGCACGAGTCCGGCGCTGGCCAGAAGCCACGCGGTGTCCCCGCTGTCCACCGTCGGAGCCGGCGCTGCCGCGGAGGCAGCCGCCTGGGGTGCCGCCGCCGTCGCCGGAGGCGCCGCAGGCACCGCATCCTGCGCCCATGCCGTCACCGCCCCAGCCAGCCCCAGCGCCAGCATCGCCGATCCAAGGACCAGCGCCATCCGTCGTCCGCCAATTCTCATCATCATCCCCCCGCCGAAGAGAGGCCGCCCATGCGTCCAACCCTTCCGGCACCCCCGCTATCCGGCCATACGCTCCCCCGCGTCGTCGCGAACCCCGAAAGCACGGCATGTGCCATACCCATCTTGTGCAGAATGAATAGTATGCATATAATTACCGTGCAAGTGTTTGCAAACAATTGCGCGAAGGATGGGAGATTTGGAATCCGCCACAGTTGGCTACATTAATGTAGGCAACGGATGGACTGCGTTCACAAACGTCGCCTGTCCGATCAGCCAGCCAGGCCGAACAGGTGGGCCCAGAGATTGACGGCTTGTACGGCAATGAGATCGCCGCCGAGCCAGACGAAGCTGAACAGCGGGGTCAGGAACATGACGAAGAGGAGGATCCCGTTGAGTTGCGGGCCAACGCGAAGCCGGAAGTTCTCCATGGCCGGGACGTAGCTCTCCGCGACGGACCATCCGTCGAACATGGGGATCGGAAGCATGTTGAGCACAAAGAGCGTCGCGTTGGCCTGCGCAGCCCTGGCGAGCAGGTACGGGGCGCCCGTGCCCTCCGGGTCGCCCAGAAGCCGGGTGGCGAGAAGCGCCAAGCCGGAGAACACGATCGTGAGGAGGAGATTGGCCGCAGGGCCGGCGAAGGCGACCTTGGCGCGGTCGGCGCGGCGCATCCGTGAAGGGTCGATGGGCACCGCGCCCCAGGCAATGCCGATCAGGGCGAGGATCAGCAGGGACTGGAGCCCCATCTGCACGAGCGGATTGAGCGTCAGGTGCCCGGATCGCGCCGCCGTGTCGTCGCCGTACCGGAGCGCCGCCCGCGCGTGGGCATATTCGTGGACGCAGATCGAGAACACGATGATCAGCACCCACGAGATGTAGTCCAGGGGCGATTCGGCGAGCCGGGAAAGAAAGAATCCGTTCATCGGGGTTCCTGAGGGACGGCAGCGCGCCTCATCGTTGCACCGGCCGCCCCGCCGCGCACCAGCTTCGCATGTGTCCCGCCAGCAGGCGCACGTCGGTGAAGCCTGCCCTTCGCAGTGCGGTGGCGGCGTGGGCGGCGCGACCGCCCATGGCGCAGTAGACCACGATCTCGCGCCCGCGGTCGGGCCCGAGATCGCCGAGTCGGGACGCGAGCCCTTCGTGGGGGATATTGACGGCCCCCTCCAGATGGCCGTCCGCGAACTCGGCCGGACCGCGCACATCCAGAAGGACCGGCGCATCCGGCGCGCCCATCCGCGCACACAGGTCGTCCGCCGTCACCGATGGCAGCCCGGATCCGAACATCCCCGTCAGCCGGGGAACCATGTCGCCCATGTCGTCATCCTCCGCCGCTAGTCGCCCGGCCGCTTTAGATCGTCATAGAACGCCGCCATGGAGACGGCCATGTACGGCATCAGCCACAGGAAGCCGATGCAGCAGGTCAGGAGACCCAGCAGCCACCATCCGAGGAAGCGCAGGAAGAAGAAGAAGAGCTTCGCCTTGTGCCCGTAGATGAGCCGGACGCTGCGGCGGATCGCCTCGACGGGGCCGCAGGCGGGGTCGTCGGCGATGGCGAAGAAGGTCATGGCGTAGCGGAGGCTGAGGACGAAGATCGTGACCGCGTAGGTCAGTCCGGCGCCGGTCACGAGGGCGATCGTCAGCGGCCCGTCGGGCCGGAAGTTGTGCGTGACGACCATGACCGCGGCCACGATGCCGAAGGGCAGCATGACGAGCAGCACCCATGCGACGATCAGGAGCACCATCATCAGGTTCGCCCCGACCGCCGGCCACCAGGACCTGAAGCCGGAGAACATCAGCCCCAGCCCCGCCTCGCGGCCGCGGGACAGTGCCAGGTAGAAGATGAGGCCGCCGATGGAGAGGGGCGCGGCGATTGCGATTTGCACGATCGTGCTGGCCAGTGGGATTACAAGTTCGAGGAGGCTCGCCGTCATGACGATCGCGAACATCACCATCAGGAACAGGATCGCGAATCCGATCGCGAGGCCCCAGTGACCGGCGAGCGCCTCCCGGGCGCGGCGCGTGAGGTCCCCGTTCGGCGTCATGCCGCCGGTCCCGGCGCCGCCGCCGGCCGGCTCGTCCGGCAGGACAAACAGTCCTTCGACCGTGCGTGCCGTCCGCCATTCCGGTCCGAAGTCCGGGTGCCACACCAGGTCGTCGGGGCCAAAATCGCCGCGATGGGCCCGCTCGACCAGTTCGAGCTTCTCCATCGGTCCGTGAGTCTTGCCGTTCCGCGCGAAATGCCACATGGGACGATTCTCCGCCTAGGTTCCAACCCGGGGCACTAAACCATGAAGTCCATTGAAACGCAAAGAGCGAAAAGTGTTGCGCCCTGCCGCCGCGCACCTACCATCGGCGCAACCGGCGGACAGGGAGCCGGGGAGGATGGCGGGGTGTGGTGACGCGGTTTCCGGAATCATGGGCGGGGCTCGACGTTGTGCTCGGGCACGACTGGCTGACCGGTATGCGGGGCGGCGAGCGGGTGCTCGAGCTGCTGTGCCGGGCCTTTCCGCGCGCCCCCATCGCAACGTTGCTGCACCGTCCGGAGAGCGTCTCCGAAGTCATTCGCGCGCACCCCGTGGTCGCGTCGGACTTGCAACGGCTGCCGGGCGTCTCCCGCTACTACCGCATGCTGCTCCCGTTCTTCCCCGCCGCCGTCGCCGGCATGCGGTGCCCGCCGGGCCGGCTGCTGATCACGACGAGCCATTGTGCGATCAAGGCCCTGCGTCCGGCGCCGGGCATGAAGCATCTCTGTTACTGCTTCACGCCGATGCGCTACGTCTGGTCGTTCGAGGACGAGTATTTCGGCCGCAATCCCCTCAAGCGCGCCCTGCTGGCGCCGGTGACGCGCGGGTTGCGGGCGTGGGACCGGCGCACCGCGGCCGGCGTCGACCGCTTCGTCTGTCTCAGCCGCCACGTGCGCGACCGGATCTGGGAGTTCTACGAGCGCGATGCCGATGTCGTGTACCCTCCGGTCAACGTCGACTACTACACCCCGGCCCCCGCCGGCCCGCCGGGCCCGCCTGCCGGGCCGTTCGACCTCATCGTCTCCGCGCTCGTGCCCTACAAGCGCATCGACCTCGCCGTCCGGGCCTACGCGCGGATGAACCGCGCCCTGAAGATCGTGGGCACCGGACAGGTGGCCGCCGCGTTGCGCCGGATCGCCGGCCCGGCGACGGAGTTCCTCGGCTGGCGGTCGGATGAGGAAATCCGCGATCTGTACCGCAGGTGCCGCCTGCTCATGTTCCCCGGCGAGGAGGACTTCGGCCTCGTCCCCGTCGAGGCGCAGGCCTGCGGACGGCCCGTCGTCGCGTTCGCCCGGGGCGGCGCGGCCGAATCGGTGGTGGCAGGGGAAACCGGGATGTTCTTCAAGGAACAGACGGAGGACTCCCTGATCGAGGCCGTCCGCGCCTGCGATGCGCACGCGTGGAATCCCGCCCGGATCCGCGCCCACGCCGAGCGATTCGGGGAGCAGCCGTTCATCGACGGCATGGCCCGCGCGATCGAGGACTGTCTGCGGACGTGAACACTTCCTCCGCCATCGAGTCCGGGTTCAGCCTCGGGTCCAACCTCGGGGACCGGCTGGCGTGGCTCCGCGCGGCGCGCGACGCGCTGGCCGCCACGCCCGGCGCCCGGATCCTCGCGCAGTCGCCCGTCTACGAGACCGAGCCCGTCGGCGTGAAACCCGAGCACCGCGGTCTCAAGTATCTCAATGCCGTCGTGATCGTCGGCGGTCCGTTCGCCGCGCGGGAGTGGTTGGACGAACTGGCGCGGATCGAGGCCGCGCTTGGCCGCGTGCGCGGTCCCGACCGCTACGCGCCCCGGACGATCGACATCGACCTGCTCTACTGCGGGGACGCATGCATCGACGGCGGCGGGCTGACGGTTCCGCATCCGAGATGGTCGCAGCGCCGCTTCGTTGTCCAGCCTCTCGCCGACGTCCGTCCCGCCCTCCGCCTCCCCGGCGCCGCCGCCACGGTCACGGAGATCCTCGGCCGTCTCACCGAACCTGCCTCCGATCTCCGGATGTTCGCGCGGGAATGGTGAGTGCGCGGGCGCAAGGCGGGTCCGCCCCAATCCCCGCCTGATCTTGCGATATCAGGGTGAACATCGTTTCGAGGGCTTTCTGCACAGCGCCGACCCTGCTTCGCGAAGCCGCGTCGCAAGGCGCGGGGAAGGGGCGCCCTTCAGCGCCATCCTCTCGTGGACCTCGAGTCTGACTTCTGGAGGGCCGCGCTCCGTCGCGGCCGTATTCATGTGGTTCCAAGCTTGCGCACGATGCCGCCCCAAACGCTCGGACGCTGATTTTAGCGTGAGCGTGGCGCTTGAATGTGCCGGAGGGGTGGAGCAAGATTCCACTCCTTGGAGCTTTCAATAGGAGACGGCTCCAGAGGAGATGGCATCTTGCCGTTATTGCCTATGAGTACGCGAGGACGGTTCGGCCTTGCCGTCTGTGCCGTCGCTGTCGTCGCAATTGCCGCGGCAGTATGGTTCGGTCTTCCCCCGTCAGGTCAACTCGCACAAGAGGATATCTCTTCGATACGGCGGGCAGCCATACGGTCCATGCTGGCTTATCGACAAGAGGGAAGGACTCTTGCATCGGCCTTCGGTCCCGGAACGAATCTTCCGTTCAATGTCTGTTTTGTCGGTGTCA
This sequence comes from uncultured Verrucomicrobiota bacterium, assembly GCA_964464305.1. Lineage (GTDB taxonomy): Bacteria > Verrucomicrobiota > Kiritimatiellia > PWTM01 > PWTM01 > VGWF01. Next base: position 4,614 of record CAYXFW010000055.1, on the reverse strand, counting down.
CGGCGATCGATGCGGACATCCTCGATACAGAACCGTCGGCCCCCGATATGGACTTCATTTCGAGGATGCCGGAATTGGGAGTGTCGATCCTGCCCGTTTCCAAGATGGGTGAGAAACATCTGGACTCGGCGTATGTCGATGGTCCCCAAAGCCGGTACATGGACAGCCAGGGACGCCGGGGCGCTCTGCTCGTAACGGGGCGGATCACCAAGCTGAAGCGCAATGTCGTGGTCGCGCAGGGTGCTGTGATTTGGGGCAGTCTTGCGGCGATCTATTTTGACATCCACATCGTCCGCTCCCCTTTCGGGTGGTGTGCCCTTCTGAGAAGACCGACGGGGTATTCGTGAAACGAGGGATGCCGGCCGAATTGTGGGCGCGCGCGAGAGGAAGAGCATTCCTTTCGCGGTTGCCGCTCCCGAGCCCGGCTCACGATGAGCCGGCGGGACTGACGATGGGCAGGTCGCCGAAGAACCGGTGAAGGTAGCCCCGGTCCGCGGCCGCTAGGCGATCCGCCTGCACCTTGGCGTGGGAGCCGACAAGAAAGTCCGGGACGAGATGGGTCCGCGGACCGCCCAGCCTTCGGTATTCGGCGAAGAGACGACCGGCCAGGAAGGCGCTTTCCTCCGTGCAGGGAACCATGCGGATGCCGAGATCCGAAAGACGAATGTTCATCTCTTCACGATCCGTGAAGAGCGGCGCAATCTCCGCGAGCACGATGTCGCAGCAGATCAGTTCCCCGTCCGAGCGGCATTGGATCAGGAGGTCGATCCACGCCCCGGCGTCTGGTTCGTCGAGAAGGACCGCAAGCAGGGCCGAGGTATCAATCGCGGTTCGCATCGTGGTTCGGAGGCAGGTCGACGGATCCGCGGGTTTCGTCCAACCACGTGCGCGAGCCATAGGCGGCCGCGTGCTCGCGACAACAGCCGACGGCAGCCTTCATCTTCACCGCGTCGAAGGCCTTGACCGCTTTCACAAAGGGGGCCGTCTCGTCGAATTCCAGCGCGTCGCCCGGACGGAGGTTCAGCCTCCGACGGATGCTCGCCGGAATCGTCACCTGCCCCTTGCTGGTCATCGTGGTGGTCACGGGCGGATGGTAATACATCGAAGTAATACAATCAAGTATTACATCCGATCGAAGCCCGCCCGGATCTCGCCATGGTTTGCCTGTCCCTATCGTCCGTGGCTTCCGGCGGTCACTTCGAAGCGGCCGCGGAGCCGGATATCGTCGGCGGAGCTGCCGGCCATGATGCCGAACCAGCCGGGCTCCACGACGCGCCGCATCCCGGCATTCCAGAGGGCGAGTTCGGACGGCGGGATCGTCACCGTCACGACCCGGCTCTCGCCCGGTTGCAGCTCGATCTTCTCGAACCCGACCAGGCGCATCGTGGGGGTTGTCACGGAGGAAACCTCGTCACGGAGGTACACCTGGGCGACCTCCCTGCCGGTCCGGGTCCCCGTGTTCTTCACGACGAAGCGGACCTGCGCGGCCGAGTCCGTCGTAAGGGCGCGCGTCGGGACCTCCAGCCCGGAGTACTCGAACGTCGTGTAGCTCAGTCCGAACCCGAAGGCCCAGAGGGGATCCGGCGAGGAGAAGACATAATCGCGGCCCATCGTTCCGGGCGCACCGGGCTTGTGGTAGTAGCCGCGGCCGCTCGGTTTGTAGTCGTGGACCGTGGGGATGTGCCCGGCGCTCTGGGGGATGGTGATGGAAAGGCGGCCCGAGGGATTCACGCGGCCAAGGAGGACGTCGGCCACGGCATGGCCCTGCAGCTCGCCGGGATAGAACGCCTGCACGATCGCCGGCGCCTCCCGCTTCATCCACGGCACGCTGTAGGGCCGGCCGCTGAGGAACACAACGACCACCGGCTTGCCCGCGGCGAGCACGGCGCGCAGCAGCTCCGGTTGCACGCCCGGCGGGACCGGGTCCGTCACGTCGTACCCTTCACCGACCGTGCCGGTGCTGGGCAGCGCGGGATCCTCCCAGCCCACGCCGCTGAGAATCATGCTGGTGTCGCCCAGCACGACCACGACGGCGTCGCTCTTCTTCGCGGCCTCGACGGCGGCCGCGAACCCGTTGGTGGAAAGCCCGGCAAGATCGCAGCCCTTGGCGTATTCGATCCGGACCCCGTCTCCCAACCGTTCGCGCAGACCGCGCAGGACCGTCACGCCGTCGCGGTTGTTCTTGCTCCAGCAGTAGTCGCCGAACTGGACCTGGTCCGCATTGGGGCCGATGACCGCCAGCGACCCGATCTTCGCGGGATCGAGCGGCAGCAGGCGATTTTCGTTCTTGAGGAGGACAATGGACTCCCCGGCAATCTGGCGGGAGAGCGCGACGTGGTCGGCGCAGCGCGCGATCTTCGGCAGGTCCTCCAGGGCGGCGTCGGGGCGCCCATCGAACAGCCCGGCGAGAAACTTGACGCGCAGCACGCGGGACGCCGCCCGGTCGACGTCGGATTCCCGAACCCGGCCGGCCTGGACCTGCCGGGCGAGGGCATGGAAACAGGCCGGCCCCGGCGCCTCCAGATCGACGCCCGACGTCAGCGCCATTGCGCCGGCTTCCGCCTCGCTCGCGGCGACATGGTGCAGGCTGAAGTTCATGATCACGCCGCCCCAATCCGAGTAGGTGTAGCCGCGGAAGCCCATCTCCCCGCGCAGAACGTCCTCCAGCAGCCAGCGATTGGCATGTGACGGCAGACCGTCCACCTCGTTGTACGACGGCATGACCGAGAGCACGCCGGTTTCCCGGATGACAGCCTCGACGGGCGGAAAGTAGTACGTGCGCAATTCGCGCTCTCCGAGCGGGCAGGGGGCGATGTTGATCCCGTTGGCCGGCGCGCTGTATCCGGCGAAGGTCTTGAGCATGGCCAGCGCCTTGTCGTGCGCAAGTCCCCGGGTTCGCAAATCGCCCTGGATGCCGAGCGTGTAGGCCGAACACATGCGTGCGACGAGGAACGGGCTTTCGCCGATGCACTCCTCCACGCGGCCCCAGCGCGGATCGCGGATGACCTCGACCATCGGCGTGAGCAGATGGTTGACGCCCGCGGCGCTCGCCTCGCGGGAAATCTGGGATCCCATCCGCTCCGCAAGCCGCGGATTCCACGTGCAGCCGAGGGCGAGGAATTGGGGATAGATCGTCGCACCCCGCGCCAGGACGCCGTGGAGCCCTTCGTTGACCGTCAGCGCCGGGATTCCGAACCGTGTCTGTTTTCGGAGATACTCTTGGGCGGCCGACAATCGCCGGGCGCTTTCGAAGAGATCGTCTCCGAACTTCACGCACACCACGCCGATGCTCCGGTTCGAGAAGAGGTTTTGCAGCGAGGCCGCGTCGGCCACACCGTCCTTCATCACGATCTTCTCCGCGCCCTTCTGCGTGAGCTGGTCGATTTTCTCCTCCAGCGACATCCGCCCGAGCAGGTCGCGGACGCGGTCGTCCACGGGCCGTCGCGAATCGCGGTACGGCTCATCCGCGGCCGTTGCGAGGTGGATGCACGGGAACAGGAGCACGGCAAGAGCACCCATCATGGCCAACCGCCCGGCGTTCCGGCTGGCTCGGGCGACCCGCGCCGCGCGTGAAGGAACTTCGTCGGAATGTCCTTCGTGGACAGGGTCCGCATCCATTTCGACATACAAGGTCGGCGGCTGGCGCACGATGTCTGCCATGGCGACTCCTACGGTTGCCGGGTGTCGTGCCCCGACTGCGTTGGGCCTCCGCGGCACGGGGCAACTTGGGCCGAGCATAGACCTCCTCCTCGGGGCACAACAGATGAAATTCGTCTTCCCGGTTTTGGCTCCGCGTGTCGAAGGCGAAATGATATCCTGACGGTCCGATGAAGAAGACACAGATGAAGTGGACGGTCGACCGGATCCGCGCGTTGAAAGGGGGCGGGCCGTTCGCCTGCATCACGGCGGTCGATGCCGCGACCGGGCGATGGGCGGACGAGACGGGGATCCCGCTGGTGCTGGTCGGCGACTCGCTGGCGATGACCGTTCTCGGCTATGAGACGACGCTGCCGGTGACGGTGGACCAGATGCTGCACCACACCGCGGCCGTCGTCCGCGGCAACCGGCGTGCGTTGGTCGTCGCCGACATGCCATTCCTCTCCTACCAGGCCTCGCCCCGCGTGGCGGTCGCCAACGCGGGCCGTTTTCTCAAGGAAGCCGGGGCCGACGCGGTGAAGATCGAGGGCGGGGCGTTCCGGGCGGAGACGGTCCGCGCGCTGGTGCGGAACGGCATCCCCGTCATGGGCCACATCGGGCTGCTTCCGCAGAATGTCCGGGCCATGGGCGGCTACAAGGTGCAGGGACGGCGGCCGAAGGAGGCCGCGCTTCTGCTCGAAGATGCCCGCGCGCTGGAGAGGGCCGGCGCGTTTGCCGTCGTGCTCGAGGGCATGCCTCCAGCGGTCGCGCGCCGCATCACGCGCGGGACCGGCGTCCCGACGGTCGGCATCGGCGCAGGTCCGGACTGCGACGGCCAGATCCTGGTGTTGCACGATCTGCTCGGGCTCGGTACCGGGCCAGTCCCGAAGTTCGTGAAGCCGTATGCCGGCCTTGGGGTCGCCGCGTGCCGCGCCCTGTCGGCGTTCCGTCGCGACGTCGAATCCGGCCGCTTTCCCG
>CAYXFW010000054.1:0-10605 GCA_964464305.1 uncultured Verrucomicrobiota bacterium | reverse complement strand
GGTGCTGATCTGCGCGGCGCTTGTGACCGTGAAGATGAGCATGCTCGTCTACTGCGCGGTCCTGCTCGCCGTGGTGGCCGCGGTCTTTGTGGTGCGGACCCAGACATGCCTCCCCCGCGCAGCACTTCTTCGGCACGCCGCCGCGGGGGCGCTGGTTGCGCTGGTCGGCGGGCTGCCGTGGGCGGTCCGAAACGCTGTGTGCACCGGCTACCCTTTGTTCCCCTCGCCCATCGCAGCTCTGCCCGTCGCGTGGAGAATTCCCGAACCCAAGGTGCGGTTCGTCGCAGAGTACATCCGCGCATGGGCCCGGCATACTTCCGAGCCGAGCAGGACATTCCGTAACTGGATAGGACGCGAGGAGGAGAACGTCCTGCGGTCGCAGCCCGAAGCCATATCGCCGGAAGCGTTCCGCAAGCGCGTGCGCCAGACTCCATGGGTTGCCGGCTGGCTGGCCGATGCCGCGCGCTCCCCGCTGGTGATCGCAGGCCTCTGCGGCCCACTCATTCTGGGACCGGCGCTGCTGGTCCTTCGTCGCCGCGGCCGACCCAAGGAGGCAACCGCGGGTTTTCTGGACCCGCTCTACCTGCCCCTGCTGGCCGGAGTCGCGTTCTGGCTCCATGCCTCCCCCGCCGTCCGCTTCGGCCTTCCCTTCCTGGTGCTGCTTCTCTTGCTACCGGGCGCGCAGGTCTGCGCGGAACTCCCGCTGCGTCCGGCCGCCATGCGAAGGCTCTGCGGAATCCTGTCGGTAGTCCTGGCCGCCATCGCGTTCGCCGGCGGTTTTCCTCCGCGCTCAAAGCTGTGGAACACGACCGCCTTCTTCCCGCGCGTGATGGCCGATATGGTGCCCTACACAACCCGGAGCGGGCTGGTCGTCACCATCCCGAAGAACGACGCGCGGAGCTTCGACTCACCGCTGCCCGCGACATTCTACAGGAACCCCTACCTGTCCTTGTTGGATCCGGACCGCGGCATCGCAGGCGGATTCAAGGACGAGACCCCTCCGCCAGCGGCGGAGGCAGCAGGCGGATGAGCGCACAGCCGTGCCGCGGGACGCGGGTCTCGAACCGGCCGTCGGCAATCCCGAGATCCTTCTGACGCCAGAGATCCCGCACCCTCCGCGGGCCGGCGAGGCCGAGGTCGGACCACTCGACGGCCACCGCCCGTGCCTCCTCGTCCAGATTGAACAAGCCCACGGCGACCGATCCGTCCTCCATCGCCTTCGCCCAGACCTGCGCCGGCCCCCGGACCGCGACCCGGGCCGCCTGGCGGCCGAGCGGGTCCTGATTGACCCCGATCACCTCGTCGTTCGTCAGCAGGTTCAACGTGAAGGCATCCATGTGCTCCAGGTCGCACCCGATCAGCAACGGCGCCGCGAGCAGGCACCACAGACTGACGTGCGCATACTGCTCGCTCGGCGTCAGACGCGTCGGATGCAGCTTCGGCCCCCAGCCCACGCGGCCGACGACGAGCATGTCCGGATCGTTCCAGTTTCCCGGCCCCGCGAAATGCTCCAGGCCGAACTGCGAGAAGCCGATGCCCGCGACGCTCTTCCACGTGTCCTCGATGTCCCCGGTCGTCCGCCAGCAGTGCCCGCCGACCTTCGCCCCCCACGCCGACACGTTGCCCATGCCGTACTGGCAGAGGCTGTAGACGATATCCCTCTTCTGCGCCCGCAGGGCGTCGCCCATGACGAAGTACGGCTTCATCAACTCATGGAGCGAGCTTCCCTTCGCAACCTTCGTGTAGGTGCACCAGTCGTACTTGAGATAATCGAAGCCCCACGCCGCATACTGCGCGGCATCGGCCGCCTCGTGGCCGTGACTGCCCACGCAGCCGCCGCAGGTCAGGGGTCCGGGCGAGGAGTAGATGCCGGCCTTGAGCCCGAGGCCGTGGATCCACGCGACAAGAGCCTTCATGTCCGGGAAGCGCGGATTGGGTGCGATCCGGCCGTCCGCATGGCGCGCGGGCCCCTGGAGCGTCGGATCGGCATCGCCCGGCTTCACCTGCCAGAAATCGTCGATGTTGATGAACGTCCACCCGTGCCGGTTCAATCCGCTCCGCACCATCGCCTCCGCGGCGGCAGCGATTCGTTCCCCTGTCACGGCATGCGCAAAGCAGTTCCAACTGTTCCAGCCCATCGGCGGCGTGAGGGCGAGACGGTCGCCCGCGACGAGGCGCAGTTCGCGCCGGGCCTCCCCGCGCGCGTTCCGCGCGGTCAGCCCGATCCGGTACTCGCCGGCCGCCGGGGTGGCTCCGCTGAGAATGCCGGTCTGAGGATCGAGATCGAGGCCTGCCGGCAGTCCGTCGGCGGCGAAGATCATCGGCCGGTCGCCGGAAGCCGCGATGGCGAAGAGGAACGGATTCCCCGGCCGGGCCCCGACGACGCGCGCGCCGTTGATCCGCGGCGCCGCGGGAGCGGCAGGAGTCAGGAGGTACGGCGCCTCGTCAGGCACGGGCGGCAGCGCGACCGGCGGCCCCCCCTCGGTCAAAAACGCCGCCTCCGCCCAATCGGCGTGATCGCCGTCGGTGCCGTCCCCGCCGTCGGTCGCGCGCAGCACGACACCCGTCCGGCCCGACAGGTCGACGTCCACCGTCACCGCCGCCGTACCCGGCCGGAGGACGCCGCTGGACCAGAGGCGTCCGCCGTCGGCGATCACCACGAACTCCACGCTGCCCGTGCCACGGGCCGCGACTTCATCGTCCACGCCAACGCGGGCGCGGAACCGGGCGGCGCCGCCGGACAGCCGCACGCGGATCAGGCTGTCCGCGTGCGTGCCGACCCCATGCGCATAGGCCGTGCCCGCGATCCGGAGCGGGTTCCCGTCGACGCTGTGGTCGGGCAGCGGCTTCCCCCACCCGGCGGTCATCTGCTTGAGGTCGAGCGACGACAGCCGCGTCTCCTCCGCCGCCCCCGCAATACCCGCCACGAGCACCGCGCACAATGACAGAATCCAAAATCCCTTCATGACGCACACCCCGTCTCGCCCGTACCCGAACGCGGTACCCGCTGCAAGCCCCAACGCGCTAGGCCCACACGCCCGCGCAGACGACGCCGCACGCGGGACACGCCCCGCCCGGCCGCAGCCGGTTCTCCCGCACGGCAAAGCCGTCGCGCAGGATCAGGGCGGCGCCACAGCCGTGGCAGAAGGTCGTCGAGCCTTCGTCGTCGATGACATTGCCCGTGTACGCGTGGCGGATGCCGGCCTCCCGGGCGACGTCCCGGGCACGGCGAAGCGACTCATCCGCGGTCGCGGGATGCTCGATCATGCGGTGGTTCGGATGGAACGCGCTGAAGTGGACGGGCACATCGGGACCGAGCCGGCCGGCGATCCATTCCGAAAGCCGGCGCAGCTCCGCGTCCGAATCGTTCTCGCCGGGAATCACCAGGGTTGTGATCTCCAGCCAGCACCGCGTCTCGCAATGGATGCGCTCGATCGTATCGAGGACGGGCTGCAGGTGCGCTCCGCAGAGACGCCGGTAGAACCGCTCGTCAAACGACTTCAGGTCGACGTTGGCGGCATCCATCGCGCCGAAGAACTCCCCGCCCGGGCCGGGTTCGATGTAGCCGGCGGTCACGGCCACGGTGCGGAGGCCCGCCGCGCGGCACGCATCGGCGCAGTCGAGCGTGGCCTCGAACGAGACAATGGGTTCGTTGTAGGTGAAGGAGACGCTCGGACAGGCCGCGCGACGGGCGGCTTCGGCGATGTCGGCCGGCGCGACCATTCCATCCGCCAGCGCCGACTCGTCCGACGGCCGGCTGATGTGCCAGTTCTGACAGAACCGGCACGCGAGATTGCATCCGAGGGTGCCGATCGAAAGCGTGGCCGTTCCGGGCAGGAAGTGATAGAGCGGCTTCTTCTCCACCGGATCCACCGCGATGCCGCTGACCCGGCCGTACGTCGTCAGCTCGATCGCTCCTCCGCGGGCGCGGCGCACAAAGCAGATTCCCCGCTGCCCGTCCTTCAGCGCGCAGCGATGCGGGCACAAGCCGCACTCCACCCGGCCGTCGGCCAGCAGGGTGGAAGGAGCGACATGGGTGACCGGGGCCTTCACGATCCCATAGCATCGTCCCCGCCCTCCCCGTTGCAAGACCCAAGTTTTCTTGCTCGTTCCTTGCCCCGGGCCGGGGAGGGCGTATGATGGCGGTATGAAGACGGTCATGGGGATCGGATTGGCTGCGCTGGTGGCCGGGATGGCTTTCGCATCCAATCCGCCGCCGACGTTCGACCGGTATCAGCCGATCCTCGATCGCAAGCCGTTCGGAGATGTGGTCGTCGCGACGTCAGCCGAGAGCAACAGCGCCGCCGCCATCGTCGTCGGCCCCGGCGGCGAAGCGCTCGGGCTTCGGGCGTGCAGCCTGATCGTGGTCGATGGCATCGGCCCGCGCGCGGGGCTGGTCGAGGTCAAGACGAGCAAGAGCTATTTCCTCACGCCCGGCGAAACCCAGGACGGCATCAAGCTGGTTTCCGCCGACTACGCCACCGAGGAGATCGTCATCCAGCGGGGCAGCGAGATGGCGGTCCTGCGGCTCAAGGAAGCCGGAACCTCGGAGAAGAAGACCGCGGGCGCGTCCACGATCGCCACGGCTACGCGTCTTTCCTTTGACGAGCGCCGAAAGGCGTTCGAACGGCAGCGCACACCTCCACCGACACCGCCTGCGACACCGCCCGCACCCCGGCTTCAGGGCGCGGAACTCGAGAAGCACCTTCAGCAGTACCAGATGGAAGTGATCCGTCAGGGCATGCCGCCGCTGCCGATCCCGCTGACGCCGGAAATGGATAAACAGCTCGTCCAGGAAGGCGTTCTGCCGACCCAAGTCCATGTGGGCGCCCAAGGTGGCGCCAGCGGACAGATCATCATCCAGGTGCAGCAGCAGCCGTAGCACGGACGGATTTGCAGGGCCCGAAATCCGGAGGTTCCCCTCGCCTACTGCTGCGTCACGGTCTTGCTGCCGCTGCGGCCGCCGGAGGACGCGGTGATTGTCTGGGTTCCGTCGGTGGAGTTGGCCGCATAGACCGCCGTCGCCCCGCTGCCTGCAATGGTGCCCAAGCTGTCGCTGGACACCGTCCACGTATAGGTTCCGGAGCCCCCGCTGGCCGTGTAGGTGGTGGCGGAGTTGTTGGTGACGGTGCTCGCGCCGGAGATGGCGATCGATCCGCCGCTGCCGCCATTGGTCGGCACCGTGGCGGTTCCGTAGACGGTTCCGAAGAGGCTTGCCTCGATCCACGTGCCACGCATGGTTGCGGTGCCGCCGGCCGAATCGATCGTGGCCTGGATCGTGCCTTCGGCCCCGGAGGTTGTCCGACCGGTGAGCTGGATCGACGCGGCCGTGCCGGAGACGGTCATGACCGTCCCGCGAAACACCTTCCCGTTGTTGTCCACACCCTGGAGATCGTCGCCGTTCTGGATGAGGTTCAGGGTCTCGATCGGCGCACCGCTGTTCTCGGAGACGAGATTCCCACCCGAGTTCGCATAGAAGCCTGCGATGACGAGGCCGACCTCGCGGATGACCGTGTCGGGCGAGCCGATCTCGCACCCGACGAGCCCCGCCCCTGCGAGAACGGCGATGGATAAACCCGCGCGCAGCATCTTCTTCATGACACCCCATCCATGGTCGACACGCCGGCGTCACGCCGACGCGCCCGCAGTCTAGGCCCGCCGGCGGCGGGAAGCAAGGTGAGCCCGTGCCGCCCAGACAACTCTCATTATGAGGCGATTGGAGCTTCGCGGTCGGGGTCGGTATCGGATTCGGGGTCGAAATATCCACGGTCGTTTCGATACCGATACCGACCCCGACGCCTGATGGTCCCGGCTCCATAATAAGACTGCTGGTCCCGCCCGGGGCGAACCCCCCGGTCCATCCGGTCGCAGGTGTATCATTAATCGATGCGGTCGCACTCCATAATGATACACGTGCGGCGGGCGACGGAAGAATGGGCGGGTGCTTGCGGGGCGGAGAGGTTGGCCGCATGATCGAAGCCGGAACGGAATGAGCGTCGGAACAACCATTGCGGAGTGGGTGCAAGCCCACGGCCTGCCCTCGGCCGTGCGGGCGCTGAATGTCGGCGTCCTGCTGGCCGTCGCCGGGTTCCTGGCGTTCGCGCTCCGCGCCCGCGGCGCCGGACCGGCGGCAGCGCCGCGGATGGCATGGCTCGGCGCGTTCACGGGCGTCGCCCTGGCAGCCCTGCTCGTCCACCAAGCGGTCTGGCAACTCGCCGGCTTCTCGCAACCGGATTTCGTCCGCTTCATGAACCGCTACGACCGCAGGCCCACGCAGGCGGCCGGACGCGTCGAGCGCGGACGCATTCTGGACGCGAACGGCGCGGTGCTCGCGCTCGACGAGGTCGAGGGCCGTCACGACCGGCGCCACCCGCTCGGTCCCGCGGGCGCGCACATCATCGGGTACGCCGACCCCGTCTACGGCATGGCGGGCGTCGAGGCGGCGGACGACGAGACGCTCATCGGACTCACGTTCGCCGGCACCGCCGACCTGATGCGATTGGGAAGAAACCTGATCGACCGCGGACGCGCGCGGGGGGGCGATGTCACGCTGACGCTCGACGCGCGGCTCCAGCGCGAAGCCTTCGCCGCACTGGACGGCCGCGCGGGCGCCGCCGTCGCGCTCCGGCCGTCGGACGGCGCCATCCTGGCCCTCGTCAGCAGCCCCTCGTTCGACCCGGCGCGCCCCGGCGAGGCCTTTGCCGCCGACGCCGACGCGGAAGCGCCCGCGCTCAACCGCGCGCTGCAGGGACTCTACCCCGCCGGCTCGGCTCTCAAGATCCTCACGGCGGCGGCGGCGCTGGATGCCGGCCTCGATTCCACCTTCTCCTGCCCCGGCGCCGGATTCCGTCCGGCGCGGTACACGCCGATGATTCACGACCACGAGTACTACGCCGCGCTTCGCGAGGGCCGCGACTGGGGCGGCCACGGCCGGATCGGCATGCCGGAGGCCTTCCGGAAGTCGTCGAACGTCTACTTCGCGCAGCTCGGCCAGCAGGTCGGCGCGGCGCGTTTCCTCGCCGCCGCTCGCCGCGCTCATCTGACCGAGGCGCTGCCGGTTTTTGAGGGATCGTCGCGCCGGATGTCGTCCGCCGCCGGCCGGCTCCCGATGCGCGAGGACTGTCCGCCGGCCGAGCTTGCGCTCCTCTCGATCGGCCAGGGCCGCGGACTGGTGACACCCCTGCACATGGCCCTGCTCGGCGCCGCGGTGGCGGCAGACGGCCAGCCGTGGGCGCCGCGCCTGAAGGCTTCCGCGCCTCCGGTGCGGCTGGATCCGGTCTGCAACGCCGCCTCGGCCCGCCGGCTGCGCACCATGATGCGGGACGCGGTCGTGAACGGCACCGGCCGCGCGGCCAACGTGCCGGGGCTGTCCGTCGCGGGCAAGACCGGCACCGCGCAGACGCCGAGGGGCGAGGACCATTCGTGGTTCGTCTGCATCGCCCCGTTCGACGCGCCGCGGATCGCGCTGGCGGTGGTGATCGAGCACGGCGGCTCGGGTTCCTCCGCTGCCGCGCCGGCCGCGGCGCGGATCCTGCGCACCGCCTCACGCCTCGAGCTCCTGCGTCCGCCGCCGGCGGTCCCCGGAGGAACCGCGCCATGAAGCGACGGAAGCGGACCGGAACACGGAACTCCGGGCATTCGCCGGCTCCGTACGGAATGGCGCTCGCGGTGACGCTGGCCGCGGCGGCGTCGATCGGGCTGGTCCGCTTCGCCCAGGCGCCGGTGGGCGATTGGCGCGTCGCGGGCCTCGCCGGAATCTATGCGCTCTCGCTCGCGGTTTCATGGGGTGTGGTGCGGCGTTTTGCGCCCGGATCCAACCCCGTGCTCGCCCCGGCCGGACTGCTCCTGGCGGGGCTCGGCCTCGCGATGGGATTCCGGATGAGCGGGAGCTTCTCGATGCCCATCGCATCCCTCATCGCATTCCCGGCGGGCGTCGCGGCCATGCTGGCGATCGTGCTCGCCTTCGGCCGGGGCCGCGCCGGGGCGCTGGCTGCATTCCGCTGGCCGGCATGGCTCGGCGCGGTGGCGGTCATGGTCCTGGTCGTCGTCGCGGGCCGTCGTTTCCGCGGCACACTGTTCCTTCCGGGCAACATCAACCCGACCGAGATCCTCAAGCCCCTGCTCGCCGTCTTCGCCGCAGGTTTCCTGGCGCGGGCGCAGGGCGGTCGCGATGCGGATCCCGGACCGATGCGGCTGCTCGCCTGCACCGCGCTGTGGCTCGTGCCCATGGGCGGGCTGCTCGTCCAGCGCGACCTCGGGATGATGGTGCTGATGGGCGCCGCGCTGGTCGTGGCGGTCTTCGCCGCGACGCCCCGCCCCTACTGGCTCGTCCCCGCCCTCGCCGCGGTCCCGGCCGCCGTCGCGCTTTTCCGGTTTACGGCCCACGGACGGCGACGTGTCGAACTGTGGATGGACCCGTTTGCCGACGAGACCGGCGCGGGATGGCAGGTCCTGCAAGGCCTCTCGGCCCTCTATTCGGGAGGCTGGTGGGGCTCGGGGCTGGGCGCCGGATTCCCCCACGCCGTCCCGATCGCGTCGAGCGACTTCATCTACGCCGCCATCGGCGAGGAACTCGGTTTCGTCGGCTGCTGCCTGCTCGTGGCCGTCTACGCCGCGCTCTTCACCGCGGGCTTCTCCACCGCCGCGCGCGCCAGGGGACGCTTCGAGCGCATCCTCGCCGCCGTGCTGACCGCCCTGCTCGCCGCGCAAACGATCTGGAACATCGGCGGCGTCACCAAGGCGCTCCCGATGACCGGCATCCCGCTGCCCTTCCTCAGCCGCGGCGGCAGCGACCTGGCCGCGTCCTTCGTCATGCTCGGTCTGCTGATCGTCCTCAGCGACCGCGCGGGGGCGAAGACGCAGGGGCGGTAGGAGTGTGGAGGTATGGCCGTATGGCTGTATGGCGGTGGAGCGGGAGTGGGGAGTGGAGATAGGGAGTCGGACGTGGGGACAGAATGTCCAACCCTTGGATGCCGGTCGTCGCGGGTCTTCCAAGCCTTGGACGTTCGGTATTCGGATTTCGCCCGGAGGTGACATGTGAACGCTGAGGCCCGCCGGTGGATGGAATCGCTCGGTCTCGTTCCGCACCCGGAGGGCGGGTATTTCCACGAGGTCTATCGAAGCGCCGACCGTCTTCCGGCCGCCGGATTGCCCGCCCGCTACGGCGCGGACCGGTGCGCCGCAACGTCCATCTACTTCCTTCTCGAAGGCGCCGCCATCTCGCGACTCCACCGCCTGCGCTCGGACGAGATCTGGTACCACCACGCGGGCGGCGTGCTCTTCCTCTCGATGATCCTGCCCGACGGCACCTGGCGCAACATCCGGCTTGGCGCGGATCCCGCGGGCGGCGCAGTGCCGCAGGCGGTCATCCCCCGGGGCGCGTGGTTCGGCGCCCGACTGGAATCGGAATCGGAGTTCGCGCTCGTCGGCTGCGCCGTCGCGCCGGGCTTCGAGTTCTCCGACCTCGAACTCGGGAAGCGGCGGCAACTGATCGCGCTGTACCCGAAACATCGGGCGGCGATCGAGGCCCTGACGGATCAGTCGGACTGAACTTCGATCTCACTGACCATCGTCCAGCCCCGGCCGGGGGCGAAGTCGACGCGCACGTGGCGCGCCGCCGCGCCGGCCGGAAACACAGCCTCGAACGCGGCGGCCTCGCACCTTGACCCATCTTCGACCGGGCCTTCCGGCGCACGGGCGGAAACCGGCGCGGTCCAGGTTGCGCCGTTGGATGACCCTGCCACGGAGACCTTCGCGGGAGCGCAGATGCCGCTCCGCCCGCCGCGCAGGACCCAGATGCGCACACATCGCACCGGGCGCATGTCGCCGAGGTCGACCGTGATGTTGCGGTCGCCCGTGCCGCGCCAGCCGGTGGTCTGCCCGCGGCTGAAGCCCTTCGCCACCATCCCATCGGTCAGGCGGGCGCCGTCGTCCGGATAGCGAAGGTTCTCGTCCTTGTTTCCGGCCTCTTCGAACGTTGCAGGGGTCGGCGGGGGAAACAGCGTGTACGGCGCCGAGGCGGCCACGTTCGTTCCGCCGGAGAGCACGCGGATCTCGGAGAGCATGATCCACGATCCGGGTCCCTGCTGCGAAACCGTGACGTAGCGCCCGCGGGAGCCCGGCGCGAAGGTCACCGGCACATGCGCGTCCGCATCGTTGGCCGAGCGGCGGCGGTCGATCAACAACTCACCGCAGGCGCCGGTTGCGAAGTCGACGGGCAGCGCCCCGACGTCCGCCGCGCCCACCGGCGGCGGCCGCGTGCGACCGAGCATCGCCACCGTCCGGGACGGGAAATTCACCGAACCTGACCCGCCGCCGACGACGTGCACGTCGACCCGTTCGATCGCAAATTCCCGCCCGAGATCGAGGATCGCCGAGGCTCTCACCTTCGAGCCCATCCAGCCGACGGTCCGGCCTTTTCCCCAGCCCTTCGCCGGAACGACGCCGTCCGTGAGAAGCCGGGCCGGCGTGTCCCCATACGCCCCTTCAGGCATCGGGGACATGGCGTAGCGCGCGCCGAGCGCGGCATGCCGCAGGATCTCGTCGCGATCGATCGGGTCCGGCCACACGGCCGACGCTTCGGGCAGGCGGGAACCCGCGAAGGGC
>CAYXFW010000053.1:2255-10621 GCA_964464305.1 uncultured Verrucomicrobiota bacterium | reverse complement strand
GCCCATCGGATCGAACCCCGCGAAAACCGAAAGGGGCGACGGCGGTGCGGCATGGGCGCAGCCGGTCGCGCCGCACTTGAAGCAGTAGACGGCGCCATCGCGGTAGACTCCGAGCACCGCGTGCAGGCTCTCGATCTGGGACAGGATTTGCCCGGCCAGCGGCGGCTCGAACGCGAGAGCCCAGCCGTCCGACGGCGTCGCCCGCAGACGAAGGGTCAGATCGACCCCCGGCGTCTGCGGCGCCACGGGACCGAAGTGCGCTTCGTGCAGGTCGCGGACCAGCGTGCGCAGGGCATCGGCCATGGCCCGCTCGCGGCGCTCGGTGCGCGAAAGAACGGGCTTCGCCGGTGCGGGCGGACCCGCCGCTTCGACGGGAGTGCCCGTCTCCGCGGGGGCCGGCGCGGCGCTACCAGCCGTTCCAGTGAACTCGGGAGGCGTCACGGCGGTCCTCGATCTTCGGCGTCTCGGCGGGGCTGCCGATCGCGACCAGCGCGAACGGAACGAGTCCTTCCGGGACACGCAGGATCCCGCGCACGGCGCGCTCGCGGTCGGCGACGGGGTGGAGGCCGATCCAGACGCCGCCAAGGCCCATGCCGTGGACGGCAACCAGAAGGTTCTCCGTCGCGGCCGCGCAGTCCTGCGGCCAGAACCCGGGGATCTTCTCGCGCGCCGGCTCGGCGCACACGAGGATCGCCAGCGGCGCGGTCTTGAGCATGTCGCACTTCGGCATCGCGGCATCCAGCCGGTCCAGGATCTCGCGCCGGTCGATTACGACGAACTGCCACGGGCGGGCATCGGCGGCGGAGGGCGAGCGATGCAGAACGTCGAGCAGCCGCGCCACCGATTCCGCGGGAACGGGCTGAGGTTCGAACTGCCGGATGCTGCACCGCGTCATCAGGGCCTCGAGAACGTCCATCATCCCCCCCCTACCCCGCCGGGCAGCCGTGACGCGTACGGCTGGTACTCGGGCGGGATCCCATCCGTCTCCATCTCAGTCGCATCGATGCGGCGGCGCCCTTCGCCGTCGGGCATCTCCCGCTGGTCGCGGATGCGGACGACCGGATCCGCGCCGGGCTCGCCATACACGAGTTCGAAGCGGATCGTGCGCGTACCGCGGCCGAAACCGCCGAAGCGGCGCTCGAGGTCGCGGCCCGCGGCGGAGGCGGCCCACGGCGCGCGGTTCGAGCCGAGGGCCGACTCCAGGGCCGCGGCCAGATGCTTCCGCACCTCCTCGCCCCGGGCCTCGAACGGCGGGATCTCGACCAGCCCGACCTGCGGTGAGGGCGACAGGGCGACGAGGACCTCGTCCTCCGCCGCCTGCACCATCTCCCGGGCCGACAGGAACGCCGCGTTGATACGCTCGCGCTCGTCGGGCGTGATGCGGAGCATCTCGGCCAGATCCTCGTGCAGCGTGAAATCGTCCGCTACGGCCGCCACGTCGAGCCTCCCGACCAGCCGCTCCGGCACCGCATAGCGTCCGCGGAAGTTTGTGAGAATCCAGTTGAGAACGGAGGAGAGGTGCTCGCGTAACTGCCCGTTCTCCCGCACGAGGCCGTCGTTCGCCTCGCGCAGCGTCTCGTTCTCCCCGAGCAGCGCCTCCGCCCGGGTCGGCGGCGCGGCGACGGGCTCCGTCGCATCGCCGGCCTTCGCCGAAGCCGCAGGGGCCGGGGTCACGGCGGCGGCGGCGGCCGACGGCGCAGTCTGTACCGCAGCCGGCGCGGGCCGGGGCGGCGGGGGCGAAAACATGGCGGCGGCCGCGACGGCGAGGAACGCCGCCAGCACCGGATATCCGCCCTGCCAAACCTCGCCGCGCATGGGGCTCCTGTGTAGCACGCCGCGGCCCCCGGTTCCAGACGGAACACGGGGAGATTCAGGGCTTCTTCGTGTCCGGCCCGACCCGCCGCTTCCTCCGGACCACCGCGTCGCGCAGGATGTACTCGATCTGGCCGTTGACGCTGCGCAGCTCGTCCGCCGCCCACTTCTCCAGCGCCTCCATCAGCCCGGCGGGCAGGCGGACGAGGAAGGCCTTCTTGAGATCCGGGGCCATGATGCGTGTTCCGGAGCCCCGTCCGCTACGAGTACAGCGTCCCGGTGTTGATGACCGGGCTGACGTCGTTGTCGCCGCACAGCACGACCAGCAGGTTGCTCACCATCGCCGCCTTGCGGTCGTCGTCCAGTTGGACGACCTGCTTCTCGTCGAGCTCCTTCAACGCCATCTGGACCATGCTGACCGCGCCGTGGACGATCATCTGACGCGCGGCAATGACGGCCTCGGCCTGCTGGCGCCGCAGCATCGCCTGGGCGATTTCCTGCGCGTAGGCCAGATGGGTCAGGCGCGCCTCCTCGACGACCACGCCCGCCGCCTGCAGGCGGTCCTGCAATTCCCTCTTCAGCCCCTCGGACACCTCGTCGACGCTGCTGCGGAGCGTCGGCTCGTTCTCCTCGCCGTGATCGTAGGCGTAGGTGCTGGCCAGATGGCGCAGGGCGGACTCCGTCTGCGTGCGGACGTACGATTCGTAGTCCTCGACATCGAAGACGGCCCGGGCCGTGTCCTCGACGCGCCAGATGACGATGGCCGCGATCTCGATGGGGTTGCCGCGCTTGTCGTTCACCTTCAGACGGTCGCCGTTCAGCGTCTGGGCGCGCAGCGAGATCTTCGTTCCGAAGCGCGCGTGCAGGGTCGTCGGCGCCGCCGCATGTCCCTGGGCGGCCGCCGCGGTCTGAAGCTGCACAAGCGTCCCTCCCCGCTGGCGCGACATGAAGGGATTGGCCCAGTGGAACCCGCTGCTCCGCACCGTGCCCCGGTACTCGCCGAAGAGAATGAGCACCCGCGCCTCGTTGGGCTGCAGCGCAAAATGTCCGCTCAACATCACAACCGCAAGGGGCCACATCAGGACGCCCGGCACGATCATCGGCACGGACCCCGACCGCACCCCCGTGAGGAAGAGAAAGACGCCGCCCAGCAAAATGGCCAGGTTGACGACCAGCATGGGCCACCCGCCCGCGACCGCGACTGCCTTTTCCTGACTCGCCTGCTTCATGATCCATCCTCCCGATACGCTTCGATGCATATCATTATGATATCATACCGATTTCACCGCGGGTGTCAAGCGCGAAGCAACCCGCTTGACCGCGGGGGCGGGGGCCGGGATTCTAGGGGGGGACGCACGATGTCGCTTTCGCTTCGAGAACAGAGGTGCCGGAACCACGGCGACCGGGAGGCTTCGGCCCGGTGTCCGTCGTGCGGTGGCTTCTTCTGCCGCGAATGCGTGACCGAGCACGCCGGCCGGATTCTCTGCGCGATCTGCCTCGACCGTATGAGCCGCCCCGACGCCGTCCGGCCGCGCCGGTTCCGGCCGGGGCCGTGGCTTGCCGGCGCAGCGGGGGTCGCCGCGCTGTGGTTCGCGGTCCATCTGGTCGGACGCCTGTTGCTGACGATCCCGGCCGACGTCCACGACGGCGCGATCTGGGAATCCGTCACCCGGTGGAGTGCCGAATGAAGCGGCGTGCTCCCGGCGACGGGCCCGGTCCGATCGAGCTGTTGGAAGAGGCCATCGTCCTGCTCCGCCTCGCCCCCGCATCGGCCGCCGCCGCGTACCTTGCCGGCGCCGTCCCCTTCCTGCTGGGCGTGCTGTTCTTCTGGGCGGACATGTCTCGCGGCACGATGGCCTGGCAGCGGTGTTCGGTGGCCGCGCTCGGCGTGACCCTGCTCTATCTGTGGAAGCGCACCTGCCACTCGCGCTTCGGAGCGATCCTCCGCGCGACGGCCGCGGGCGTCGCGCCGGTCCGTTGGACGGCCCGCGACTGGCTGGCCGCCGCCGGCCTCCACGCGCGCCGGTCGACGTGGTCCCTGCTGCTCCTGCTCCCCGCCTTCTTCGTGCTGGTCCCCTTCGCCTGGGTCTATGCCTACCACCAGAGCCTGACCGCGGTCTCGGAGACGCCCTCGCGCGACGCCGCGGATGCCGGGGCCCGCGCCGCGAACATGGCCCGCCTGTGGCCCTACTCGAACCATTACGCCCTGCTCATCCTCACGCTCCTCAGTCTTTTCGTCCTCGTGAATCTTCTCATCGCCGTCGTCATGCTGCCCTCCCTGTTGAAGAGTTTCCTCGGCGTCGAATCCTGGTTCACCCGGACGACGGACTGGATCTTCGACACGACGTTCCTCGCCGCGGTGTTCGCGTTGGCGCACCTGTGCACGGACCCGCTGGTCAAGGCGTTCTATGCGCTCCGCTGCCACCGCGGCGACGCGCGCCGCACGGGCCTCGATCTGCTCGCCGAACTGCGCCGCCTTGCGCCCGGCGCCCGCGCGGCCGCGGCGGCGGCGCTGCTCCTGGCCGGCCTGCCGGCCACGGCCCCCGCGGCATTCGAGCGGACGGCGGTGCCGGCTCCTGCCACCGCGCCCGTCCCCCCGCCGTCGCCGACAGCGATCCCGGCCGCCGAGCTGGACGCCGGCCTCCGGCGCGTCCTCGCCCGCCCCGAATTCGCCTGGCGTCTCCCGCGGGAGGCCGTCGGCGAGGACGAGGAGCCGCGCACGTGGCTCGGCCGCACGCTCGCCGCCATCGGCCGCGGCATGGAGGCCGCCATCCGGTGGCTCGGCCGGATGGTCGACCGCATCGGCAAGGCCATCGGCCGCTGGCTCCGGCGCGGGGGGAACGAGGAGACCGGATCCGGCGGGGGGGGCCTCGGCGAGGAACTCCGCGTCTTCGGCTGGATCCTGCTCGGCGGCATCGCCGCGGTCGTGGCCGTGCAGGCGGTCCGTCTGTGGCGCGCGCGACGGCGCAAGCCGGCGGCGGCGAAGGCGCCTGCCGTCGCAGCGGACGCGCCGGACCTCGACGACGAATCCCTGCTGGCCACCCATCTGCCCGAGGACGACTGGCTCGCGCTGGCGGCCCGCATGCGCGAGACCGGCGACCTGCGCAAGGCCCTCCGCGCCGTGTTCCTCGCCACGCTCGCCTGCCTCGCCCGTCTCGAATGGATCGCCGTCTCGCGGGCCAAGTCGAACCTCGAGTACCGGCGCGAAGTGGACCGGCGCGCCCGGGCCGCCACGCCGGCGTTCGACGAGGACGTGCGGCTGTTTGAGCGCAGCTGGTACGGTCCCCATCCCGCAACGCCCGAGGCCGTCGAGACCCTCGGCCGCAATCTGGAGGCCATCCGTGGCGACCGCGCGAACTAGATGGGCCGCGCCCCTGGCGGCGGCGGCGGCGCTCGTCCTCCTGGCCGCGGGCATGCACCGGCTGTTCGCGCTCCGGTTCGAGGCGGGCGACATCCTCCCGCCCTACTCCTCGTTTCGCGCCGACCCGCTCGGGACGCGCGTCCTGTTCGAGGCCCTCAACAGCCAGCCCGGCTGGGGCGCGGGACGCGTCGTCACCCCCGCCGACGAGTCCGGAATCTCCGGTCCCGGCACGCTGTTCGTCGTCGACTTCGCGCCGCGCGGATTCCGGCACATCGCGTCCTCCACGTTCGACTGGCTCTCCGGCTTCGCACGCGCCGGCGGACGCATCGTCATCACGCTGCCGTCCATCCAGGGCCGCGACTCCGGCGTGGAACGCCGCGAACGGGAACGCGAACGCCGGGCCCGGGAACGCGAGCGGGCGAGGCGGCCCGGCGGAAAGGCGGGGACGAACCGGACCGACCGCGCGACGCAGCGACGGCCGTTCTGGTATCCGGAAGAGGACGGGGACGAGGAGAAGAAGCCCGGCGGGGAAGCCGGGAAGGCCCCCGCGCTCGTCTCGCTGTACGACCGATGGGGCTTCGAGGTCGCCTTTTCGACGCAGGACATCGCGGCCGCAACGGCCACCGTCGACGCACCCCCCGTCCCCCCGCCGCCTGTGAATGCGATTCCCTGGCATTCGTCGGCCTATTTCGAAACCAAGGCGCCGGTTTGGCGCACCGCCTGGACGCGAGACGGGAAACCGGTCGTCCTCGAGCGCGCATGGCTGGGCGGTTCGATCGTGCTCGTGTCCGATTCCTATCCGCTCAGCAACGAGGCCGTCCTGCGCCACCGCCATGCCGGATTCCTCGCATGGCTCGCCGGCGCCGGGCCGGCCGCATGGTTCGACGAGTATCACTTCGGCATCCAGGAACAACCCAGCCTGCTCACGTTCGCCCGCCGCTTCCGGCTCGGCGGCATCCTCGCCGCCCTCCTCCTGCTCGCCGGGCTGTTCGTCTGGCGGAACGCGTCGTCGCTCCTGCCTCCCTCCGACGACGCCGGCGACGATGCGCGACCGCGGCCGGACGGCTTCGAGTCGCGTGACGGCTTCGTCAACCTTCTCCGCCGCCACGTGCCGCCCTCCGCGCTGGGCGCCGTCTGCCTCCGCGAATGGAAGCGGACGATCCCCGCGGGCGACACCCGCCTCGCGCGCCGCGCCGCCGCCATGGAGGCCGCGCTTCGCGACGCCGGGGATACGGCACGACGGCCCGCCGCCTTGTATCGGAAACTGCAAACCCTGCTCGACGACCGCACAAAGGAGACCCCATGACGACGGACATCGATCGGATCCAGACCACCCTGGCGCGCGCCCGCGAAGAGGTGGCCCGCGTGATCATCGGACAGACCGAGGCCGTGGACCTCGCGCTCATCGCGATCTTCACCGGCCACCACGCGCTCATCGAAGGCGTGCCGGGCGTCGCCAAGACGCTCCTCGTACGCACCCTCGCCCGCGTGCTCGGCTGCGAATTCAGCCGCATCCAGTTCACGCCGGACCTGATGCCGGCCGACATCACCGGCACGAATGTGTTCAACCTGCAGACCAACACGTTCTCCCTGGTGCCCGGACCGGTGTTCACGAGCTTCCTGCTGGCCGACGAGATCAACCGCGCGCCGGCGAAGACGCAGTCCGCGCTGCTGCAGGCGATGCAGGAGCGCTGCGTCACGATCGACCGCGTGACGCACCCGCTGCCGCCGAACTTCACGGTGTTCGCCACGCAGAACCCGATCGAGTTCGAGGGCACCTACCCGCTGCCGGAGGCGCAGAAGGACCGCTTTATGCTGAAGATCCCGATGGCCTGCCCCGACCGCGCTCAGGAACTCCTGCTCGCCGGCCGGACACTGGGCGCCGACGCGCCGGAGGTGCTCCTCGAGCGGGGCGCTGTCGCGCCGGTGGTCGACGCCGCGGTGCTGGCGGGACTGCGCGAGTCGCTGGCGGCGATGACGGTGCGTGATGAACTGATCGCCTACGTCGTCGATCTCGTCCGCGCCACGCGGGCCCACGACAGCGTGCTCGTCGGCGCCGGCCCGCGGGCCACGCAGGCGTTGATTCTCGGCGCGCGCGCCGCGGCCGCCGTCGCGGGACGCGATTTCGTGACGCCGGACGACATCAAGCGCATGGCGCAGCCCGTGCTCGGGCACCGGCTGATCCTCCGCCCGGAGTACGAGGTCGAAGGTCTGTCGGTCGGCGAGGTGGTCGACCGCATCCTTTCGGAGGTTCCAGTGCCGCGATGATCGTCCCCTCCTCCAGGCTCCTCGTCCTCGTCGCCGTGGCCGGCCTCGGCCTTGCCGCGCTGGAGGCGTCGCGCCCCGCAGTCGCCGCGCCGGCGGCCGCGGCCGCCGGGCTCCTGACGGCGGCGGCCCTGCTCGACGCGGCGCTCGGGCGGCGGCGCCTCGGCGGAATCCGCCTCTCGCTGCCGCCGCTGGTGCGGCTCGCACGCGACCAGGAGGACACGTTTCCGGTGCGCATCGAGGGCGGGGAGGGCGGCCGGCTCGTCGTCGGCCTCGACCTGCCGCGGGAGATCGGGGCGCCCGCCATGCTGTTGGCCGCGACGGATCCCTCGCACGCGACCGTCGTCGCCTGGCCCTGCCGGCCGCTGCGCCGCGGGCGCTACACGGTCCGTGGCGCGGCGGTCGAGACCGGCTCGCCCTGGGGTCTCTGGCGGGTGCGGCGCAGGATGCCGGCCACGGCGGAGTTGCGCGTCTATCCCAACCTCCGCGAGGAACGCCGGCGCGCATCCGCCCAGTTCCTCCGCCGCGGCGGCGCCGGGGTGCATCGCTGGCGGCAGGTCGGCAAGGGCCGCGAGTTCGAGAAACTCCGCGAGTACGTCCCCGGCGACAGTTATGAGGACATCCACTGGAAGGCCACCGCGCGGCGGCGGCGCCCGGTGACGAAGGTCTACCAGATCGAGCGCACGCAGGAGGTCTACGTGGCGATCGACGCCTCGCGCCTGAGCGCCCGCCTCGCGCCGTCCTCGCGCCATACTCCGCCGGGGACCGAGCCGCAGACCGTGCTCGACCGCTTCCTCGCCGCCGGCCTCATGCTCACCGCCGCGGCGCGCGAACACGGCGACCGGTTCGGTCTGATCGCGTTCGACCGCCGGGTGCGACGGTTCGTCCGCTCCGGACACGGCGCGGGGCACATCGACGCCTGCCGCAA
>CAYXFW010000053.1:0-2245 GCA_964464305.1 uncultured Verrucomicrobiota bacterium | reverse complement strand
CAACGCGCTCTTCGAGCTCGAACCCGATCCCGTCTCGCCGGACTACGCGGAGCTGTTCACCTTCCTGCGGACCCGCCTTCGCAAGCGCGCCCTGCTGGTCATCCTGACCGGCCTGGACGACGCCGCGGCGTCGGAGGAATTCCAGCGCGGCGTCGGACTCGTCGCCCGCCAGCATCTCACGCTCGCCTTCTCGATCCGTCCGGCCGGCGCGGAACCGCTGTTCACGGGCAGCCCGCCGGACGACGAGGCCGGCGTCTACCGCCGTCTCGAAGGCCACGAATGCTGGCGGCGGCTGGAGGAAACCCGGCGCGCGCTGCGCCGCTGCGGCGTCGCCTTCGACACCCTGGCCGACGAACGTCTCAGCGCCGGCCTCGTCTCGAGCTACGTCACCGTCAAACAGAGGCAGTTGTTGTGATCCTGGACCTGGCCCGATTCATCGAACGCGAGCGGCCCGCGTGGGAGGAGCTCGACCGCCGCCTCGCGCGCGTCGAGTCCGACCCGTATGCGCGGCTGGAGCTGGACGACATCCGCCGCCTGCACCAGCTCTACGAGCGCGCCGCGGCCGACCTCGCCGACATTCGCGACCTCGCGACCGAGCCCGAGCTGCGGGGCATGCTCGAGTCGCTCGTCGCCCGCGCCTACGCCGAGATCCACACGCTGCGGACGGGCGTCACGCGGTTCAATCCGTGGCGGTGGTTCACGCGCACGTTCCCGCGGACCTTCCGCGCCCGCGCCCGGTACTTCGCCGCCGCCACGATCGCGATGACCGCCGGCGTGCTGTTCGGCGGCGGCGTGCTGCTGGCCGACGGAACGGCCAAGCGCCACCTGCTGCCCTTCGAGCACCTGCAGGGCGACCCCGCGGATCGCGTCGCACAGGAGGAGAAGACGCGGGACACCGGCGACGCGGCCCTCCAGACCTTCTCGGCGCAACTGATGACGAACAACATCCGCGTCTCCATCCTCGCCCTCGCGCTGGGCATCGCCTTCGGCGCCGGTACGCTGGTGCTGATGTTCTTCAACGGCGTCATCCTGGGGGCCGTCTGCGCCGACTATCTCGCCGCCGGACAGGGCGTCTTCCTCGCAGGCTGGCTGCTGCCGCACGGATCGATCGAGATCCCGGCGGTCCTCATCGCCGGGCAGGCCGGACTCCTGCTCGGACGGGCCGCGATCGGCTGGGGCGACCGGCGGACGATGAAAGTCCGGCTTTCCGGCGTCCTCGGCGACCTCGTTACGCTGGTCGGCGGCTGTTCCGTGCTGCTCGTCTGGGCCGGCCTCGTCGAATCGTTTTTCTCCCAGGTCCACGAGCCCGTCCTGCCCTACGCGCTCAAGATCGCCATCGGCATGGCCGAACTCGCCGGCCTGGCGCTCTTCCTCGCCCTCTCTGGGCGCGCGCCCGCGAAGGACAAACCGGAGGGCGTCGCGCCGCCGGCGCAGCCGGAGGTGGCGGCATGACGGAACGCAGCGGTTCGCTCGAGATCCGCACGCCCGAGGGCATCGCGTTCGCGCTGCCGCTCGCGGGGCCCGTCGCGCGGTTCCTGGCCTGGGCGATCGACCTCGCCGTCATCTCGACGGTTTCCATGGTCGCCGGGCGTCTGCTCAACCTCCTGCGCGTCGTCAGTGACGACACCGCGGCGGCGCTGAACATGCTGCTCTTCTTCGGCCTGTGGGTCGGCTACGGCATCGCAATGGAATGGCGCTGGCGCGGGCAGACCCTCGGCAAGCGGGTGCTCCGGCTGCGGGTCGTGGACGAGCGCGGCCTGCGCCTCCGCCCCGTGCAGATCGCGGTGCGGAACCTGCTGCGCTTCGTCGACCAGCTCCCCGCGTTCTACATGGTCGGCGGCTGCGCCATGGTCCTCTCCCGCCACGCCCAGCGCCTCGGCGATCTCGCGGGCAACACGGTCGTCATCCGCACCCCGCCGCTCGTCATGCCCGACGTGGAGCAGATCCTCGCCGGCCGCTACAACACCCTCCGAACCCACCCCCACCTCGAGGCCCGCCTGCGCCGCGCCGTGCCGCCCGCCGCCGCGGCCCTCGCCCTGCGCGCGCTCCTGCGCCGGGACGAGATGGACGACGAACCGCGCGTCGCGCTCTTCCGAGCCCTTGCCGCCCACCTCCGGGACTGGGTCACCCTTCCGCCCGACCTGGTCCGCGACCTCTCCGACGAACAGTTCGTCCGCAACTGCGTCGACTCCCTCTACCGCCGCCCGGGCGGGAAGACGTAGGCTAAACGATCTCCTCGCGGGCC
>CAYXFW010000052.1:0-10687 GCA_964464305.1 uncultured Verrucomicrobiota bacterium | reverse complement strand
AATGCCTCCACTGCGGCCTGTGCCTGCCCGTGTGCCCGACCTACGCCGAGACCGGTCTCGAACGCCACGGTCCGCGCGGCCGGATCGCCCTGCTGCGTGCGGTCGCGCTGGACGAACTGCCGATGAGCGCAACGATCGCCCGCGAGATGGAGTATTGCCTCGGCTGCCTCGCCTGTACGTCCGCCTGCCCCGCCGGCGTCCACTATGCCGAGATCTTCGAGGCGGCGCGGGCGGAGACGCTTCGGACCGGCGTGTTGGACACTCTCTTCCGCCGGTTCCTCCGCGCGTTCGTCCTGCGCGGACTCTTCCTCCGGCCGCGCACGCTCCGCGCCCTGGGCGTCGCGATGCGGGCCTACCAGCGCAGCGGACTCGAGCGGCTGCTGCGCCGCTCGGGCGCGCTCCGACTGCTCTCCCCGACCTGGCGGCGTCTGGAGGCGATGGCCCCGCGCATGAGCCCGCGGTTCTCGCACCGGCTCGTCGCGCCGCGCGAGACCCCCGCCGCGGAACGGCCGCGCCGCCGCGTGGCTCTGCTGACCGGCTGCGTGCAGGATCTGATCTATGCGGAGATCAACCGCGACACGGCCGACGTGCTGCTCGCCCACGGCTGCGAAGTCGTCACGCCGCCCGTCCAACCCTGCTGCGGTTCGATGCACGCGCACAACGGCGATCTCGAGTCGGCGCGCACGCTGGCGCGGCGGCTGATCGACCTGCTGCCGCCGGACGACTTCGACGCCGTCATCTCGAATGCCGGCGGCTGCGGCAGCCACCTGCGGCACTACGACCGCCTGCTGGCGGACGATCCGGCGTACGCGGGGCGCGCGAAAGCGTTCGCCGCCCGGGTGCGCGACATTCACGAGTGGATCGTCGAAATCGGCCTCCGCCCGCCGCCCGCGGATCCCGCCGCGCCAGCCCTGCGCGTCGCCTATCACGAGAGCTGCCATCTTCGCCACGGCCAGGGCGTCAGCCGCGCCCCCCGCCAGATCCTCGCCGCGATTCCCGGCGTCACGCTCGTCGACCTGCCCGAGGCCGACTGGTGCTGCGGAAGCGCGGGCGTCTACAGCCTGACCCAGCCCGGGACGGCGGACCGCCTCCTCGAGCGGAAGGTCGGCCATATCCTCTCGACCGGTGCCGACGTGGTCGCCCTCGGCAACCCTGGATGCCTCCTGCAAATCGAGATCGGTCTCCGACGCGCCAACGCCGCGCGCATTCGCGTGGCCCACACCGTCACCCTCTTCGCCGAAGCCCTCCGGCGATCGGCCGGAAGCCTGGGCACATAGAAACAGCCGCCTCGGGATCCTGAGCCGGGCGTTGTCCAAGGTTCGGACGATATCATCGCCCGCCCTTCCAACCCTTGGAAGCCCCCCCCCATCAATCCTCACCCTTCCGCCCTCCGTCCCCTTTTCCGGTTTCTGGTTCCATCCCTCATCCCTCCTCCCCTCATCCCTCCATCCCTCCGCCCTCCTCCGCCTTCCGCCTTCAGCCCTCAGCCTACAGCCTTCAGCCCATCGTGGCTGACGCGCCGGGCTCCAGCATATAGGATGCCGTCATGTCATCGGCATCCGGATTTGTTGGTGCGGTGGAGATGCAGCCGTCCTTTGCGCGGCGGCGGATCCGCCATGTCGTCTTCGACTTCGACGGCACTCTGTCGTGGCTGCGGCATGGGTGGCCGGACATGATGCTCGGGATCTTTCGCGACCGGCTGCCGCGGCGGGCGGGCGAGACGGCGGAGTCCGTCCGCAACGCGCTGCTCGGCATCGTGCTGGGCCTGAATGGGCATCCGACGATCCGGCAGATGACCCGGTTCGGCGAACTCGTACGCGAGCGCGGAGGACCTTCGCAGAATCCGTCGGAATTGCTGGCCGTCTACACGGACCGGCTGGAGGCCGAAATCGCCACCCGGACCGCCCTCGTCCGATCCGGCGGCGCCCAACCCGACGACTTCGTCGTACACGGCGCGCGCTCCCTGCTGGAACGACTCCGCCACCTGGACATCCCCTGCTCGATCCTCAGCAGCACGGTGGAGGAACGCGTCCGGGACGAGGCGGAGCTTCTCGGTCTGGCGCCGTTCTTCGACGGACGCATTCACGGCGGCACGGGCGACCCGGGGCGCTTCTCCAAGATGGAGGTCTTCCGCCGTATCCTCCGCGAGACCGGGACGGACGGCACGGAACTGCTGTCGTTCGGCGATGGCCCCGTGGAGATCGCCGATACGAAATCGCTCGGCGGTGCCGCCATTGCCGTCTGCAGCGACGAATCCCGCAACGGATCCGGCGTCATGGATCCCTTCAAACGGCGGCAACTGCTCGACGCCGGCGCCGATGCCGCGATCCCCGACTACCGCGACGCCCCCGCCCTCCTCGACCGGATGCGTGAACCATGAACCCTGACGTCCGCCCCCTCGATCTCAACGCCCTCCGCATCCGCCCGCTGGCCGAGCGCCGGAGCCTGACGCGGGCGGACGACGTTCTCCTCGACCCCGCCGCGCCGCCGCCCGCCCCGCCCGCGGCCGCCGCCCCGCTCGTGCGCGAGTGCGCCGACCGGATCCGCGCGGCGCGCGAACGGGGCGCGGGCGTGATGCTCGTCTACGGCGCCCACCTCCTCCGCAACGGCGCGGCGCGCATCCTCGACCGCATGATGGAACGCGGCTGGATCACCCACCTCGCAACCAACGGCGCGGGGACGATCCACGACTGGGAATACGCATGGCTCGGCGCGAGCACGGAGAGCGTCGTGGAAAACGTCGCCACCGGCACGTTCGGCGCGTGGGACGAGACGTCGACCGCGATCCACCTCGCGCTCATGACCGGCGCCCTCGACGGCCTCGGCTACGGACGGTCCCTCGGTCGCTTCATCTGCGAGGACGGCACAGGAGTCCCGGATGCCGCGCACCTGAAACGCCTGCTCCGCACCGACCCGGAGCACCCTCTGGCCGCCGCGCGGGCGGATCTGCTCCGCGCCCTGCGCGAGGGCCACGCGATCCCGCGCCGCGTAACCCTCGAGCACCGCTGGAAGCACGCCTCGATCGCCGCGGCCGCGTGGACCCGCGGCGTGCCGCTGACCGTCCATCCGGGCATCGGCTACGACATCGTCGCCTGCAACCCCGCGTTCAACGGCGCCGTCCTCGGCCGTGCGGCAGAATGGGACTTCAAGCTCTTCGCCGGCTCGGTCGACACGCTGGACGGCGGCGTCGTGATGTCCATCGGCTCGGCCATCATGGGCCCGCAGGTTTTCGAGAAGGCGGCAAGCTGCGTCAACAACCTCCGGCTCCAGAACGGCCGCAGGATCCTGCACGGCCACACGATCTTCGTCGTCGACCTTCAGGACGGCGGCGGATGGGACTGGTCGCGCGGCGAGCCGCCGAAGACGAACCCCGCCTACTACCTCCGCTTTTGCAAGAGCTACTCGCGCATGGGCGGCGCGATGCGCTACGTCCAGTGCGACAACGCGGCGTTCGTCCACAACCTGCTTCGCGAGTTGGAGGGATCATGACGTCGGACCGGTTCCGCGACCTGGCCGCGCGTTACGGGGACCTCCGCATCGCGGTCGTCGGCGATGTCTGTCTCGACCGCTATCTGGAGATCGATCCGGCGCGCGCCGAGGTCTCGATCGAAACCGGGCTGCCCGTGCACAACGTCGCCGCCGTCCGCGCGCAACCCGGCGCCGCGGGCACCGTTCTCGCCAATCTCGCCGCGCTCGGCATCGGCACGATCGTGCCGGTCGGATTCTGCGGCGAGGACGGCGAGGGATTCGAACTGCGGCGGGCGCTGGCGGCCCTGCCGGGCGTGCGCATGGACCACTTCGCCGCCACCCCGCTCCGCCGCACCTTCACCTACTGCAAGCCGCTGGTGCTGGAACCCGGCCGGCCGCCGCGCGAGTTGAGCCGGCTCGACTCGAAGAACTGGACGCCGACGCCCACCGCGGTGTCGGAACGGATCGTCCGGTCGCTGGTCTCCCTTCGCGGCGCGGTCGACGCCGTCGTCGCGATGGACCAGGTCGATGCGCCCGAGACGGGCGTTCTCACGGCGGAGGTCCGGGCCGCGCTGGCCGCATTCCCGGCCGGGCTGCCCGTCATCGCCGATTCGCGACGCAGCCTGCGCGGCTACCCGCCGATGATCTTCAAGATGAACGCCGCCGAGCTGGCCGCGTTGCGCTGCGAGCGCGGCCCGTACTCCATCGCCGACGCGATGCGCGCGGCGAAGGACCTGGCGACGCGGAATGGCCGCACCGTGGTCGTGACGATGGCCGCGGACGGTCTGGCCGGCGCGGAACCCGGCGCCGCCGCCATACATGTCCCGGCTCTGCCCGTCCGCGGACCGATCGACATCGTCGGCGCCGGCGACGCGGTGACGGCGAACCTCGCCGCCGCGCTCGCGGCCGGCGCCACACTGCACGAGGCGCTCGAGGCCGCCGCCGTGGGCTCATCCATCGTCATCCACAAGCTCGGCACAACCGGCACCGCCTCCACCGCCGAAATCGCGGCACGGATGGCGGACGTCTTACCGGCATGCGCCGCACGGAGCGCAGAACGTGGGAGAGGAGTGGGACAGTGAAACATCCTGTCAGATGTACCATCCCGCTCCTCGCAACCGCGGGGACGCTGCTTGGGGGTTTGGGCTGCTCGGAGCGGCCCTCGATCATGACCGACTCTCCGATTGCCATTGGTCCGGAAGTCGCACGCCCCTGGACGCCCCCTCGCAAGTTGCCGCCGCCCGTACCTGAGTCGACGTGGGATGGACTGATAGAAACCTATGATGGCTTCGGGCTTCCGCATCCCGCCCCCGATGCGTCTCTAGCCATGTTTCACATGTCTTTCCTGCATCACTATCCTTGGAGTACGGTGTATCTTGGTTTTCTCGAGGCGACCAACCCGCCCCTGATCTTGGTGGGCATAGAGCGCCATGTGGCCGAGCCGAAGGATCTGTTACCCTGCAACCTGCAGCCCATCCTCCCGATGCTTGGTCGGGCCGTCGCCGCGCCCCTTCACCATGCCAACGCGAGCTTGACTGAAACGCCGGAAGCCATTTGGGCCACCACGCCCATTCATGCTGCCGCGTTGGCCACGGGCATTCAACTGCGAAAACGCGGCGAGACCAATCTCTCCGGCCGTCTTCTGGCCTACGGTCTGTCGGTGACAAATCTGAACGTCAGCCGTGCTGGGGATCCTTGGGGCGACATCTTTCAAGCGTCGGGAAACTGGTCTCCCCATGATTGGGTTGCCGATCTCGCGTGGGCTTATTGGCAAGCCCGAATTGAGGACACCACCACCGATTTCCGCCCCGAGGCGTTGCGCCAGTTTGACAACATCCGCGACCGGCATCCATCTGTGGTCTCGGCCCGACGTGCGATCCTGGCTGGACGGTTGAGGGCCATGCTGGAAAGGCCGCCCACGAATGACATCGAGTGCCTTCTGGTTCAAATCGCGGACGAACGTTCATCGGGTGGCCCTCGGTGTCCCAGACCGTCTCGGACGGAGACCGTGCTCTTCCGGCGCGGGCTGTCGGCCGTACCGGACCTGATGCGACTTCTTGACGATCCCCGCCTGACGCGACATCGGATGCAGTCCGTGGGGGACATGGCCAGCGAGATCCTCTGTCGGATCAGCGCGGATGAGTTGAAGTATGAGGACATGGTGGCGACGAATCGGCAAGAGCGCGTCAATTCATGGTGGCAGGAGGCGTCTCGGGCCGGCAACGAGCGGTACTACCTGCGTCATGTTGAAAACAAGGTGGCGAAGTACGCGCTGGCGGGGCAATGTGCGCCACGACTCCCGGCTCTACTTCGGGAGGCCGCCACGGGGCGGGTGGATGCGGTGTCCTCTCTCGTGAGGGCGATGGATCTCAGCAGTCTTCCGCCTGCAGTGAAGCGGGCCAACCTGCTGCCCTTGGCGGACTTTTGCGATCTGCATGGTCGGCACTCGGTCCTTCTGGCGCTGGCGCACCTGGACCACGAAGCGTTCGTGACGAATCTCGTGGCCACGCTTGACGCGTTGCCTGAAGACACGTCGAACGCGGACTACTGGACCTGTGCCGAGGCCGAATTCACCCACGCGGTGATGATGACTGGGGATCCGCGTGCATGGGAAGCGTTCGGACGCTTCCTGGCGCGAGCCGCGGTCGGACTGCGGCTTGAGGCGATGAAGCCACTCGCCTACAGCTACGCGGGAACGAATCAGTGGCGCCCGCGCGTCGAGTGCCTGGCCGCCCTGCTGGATGATCGTTCCGTGCGCGTGAGGTCGGGCGACAAGTACTCCGGCCCCTGCGCAGGCTTCGAGTTCCGCGAGATCAGCGTCGGCCGGTTTGCCGCAATGGAGCTAGGGGAGCTCTTGGATCTTCCCGAACATCCCGCCCCAGATTGGTCCGAGAAGCAATGGGACGATTTCGTCGGTCGAGTGAAGACCAAGCTCGTTGAGAAACAACGATAAAGCCCCGTACACGATGGGCCATGGCGCTCACGGTCATGGCCTTGCTCGCCGGCTGCTCGACGCCGGGCGGTGTCTCCGCCGACGATCACTTCACCGGGGTCAGCTTCACGGAACGGAGCTTCATGAGGCTCCCGGCTTTCTCCGGTTTTCGGCCGCGGACGCCGATCGACCATGCGCCGGGTTCGGAGATCGTGAAACGGCCGACGGGGAAGGTCTTGAACTTCGTCCATCCTCCCGTCGACTCGGTCTTCCCGTCCAGGACCTGATCGATGAGCTTGACCTGGTAGACGCCGCCGGCGGACTTTGCGTCGCAGGCGTAGGTCACGGCCGCTTCGAAGACGCCCGGCCGGGTCACCGTGAACGACCATTCCGCCCCGTCCCGGTCGCGGGTCCAGTCGCCGAGGCAGTCCTCGGCCCCAGCGTACCTGAGCGACTCGCCGTGAATCTTCGCAGCGGGGGCGTCCAGCTCAATCGTCCCATCCGCAGCCTGCCGCGGCGGCACCGCCACCGCCGCGGGAAGGCCCTCCACCTCCACCGCGACGACGGTATCGTTCGCGTCCGGCAATGCGGCCGGCAACGTGAGGGTCGGCACGCCGTCCGTCACCGCCACCGCCAACTCCGCGCCCCCCGCGAGCAGCCTCGCGGACTTGACCGCATTCTGCAGTCCCGGCAGCGCGATACGGCCATCGGCGGGACGGTCGAACACATGGACATAGAGTTTGCCGGGCTTCTTCGTGCAGCGAAACGGCAGCCGGACGAACGGCGTGGCGGTCGTCCCGTAGATCGACTCGCCATGGACCCGCATCCAGGCGCCCATGTCGGCCAGGCGCTCGACAATCTCCGGCGGGAACGTGCCGTCCGCCTTCGGCCCGACGTTCAGCAGGAAGTTGCCGCCCTTCGAGGCGGTGTCGGCAAGCTGCCGGATGAGCTCCTGCGAGGACTTCCACCGGCCGCCGTCCTTCTTGTATCCCCACGCGTCGTTCATCGTCATGCAGGTTTCCCAGTACACGCCCTCCGGGAACCCGCGCGAGGGAATCTCCTGTTCCGGCGTGCCGTAGTCGCCGGCGAAATCGCCCTCGGCGTTCATGCCCGCCATGCCCTTGCGACCCTTGTCGACGCGGTTGTTGACGAGAATCGACGGCTGCAGGCTGCGGACGAAGTTGTAGAGGTCGACGCCGCGTTCGTGGGTCCACGAGGGCTCCCATTCGCCGTCGAACCACAGAATGCCGAGCGGCCCGCAATCCCGCGCGAGTTCCGCGAGCTGGGCCTTCATGTACACCGTGTAGGCATCCATGTCCGGCCGGGCGCCCTCCCGCCCCGCATCCCACGCCGGCTGGGGCGCGTAGTTCGGATGCTGCCAGTCCAGGATCGAATAGTAGAAGCACATCGTGAGCCCGGCCCCGCGGACGGCCTCGGCCAGCGGCTTCAAAAGATCCTTCCCGTACGGCGTCGACGCCACATCGTAGGCGGTTTCCTTCGAGTCCCACAGGCAGAACCCGTCGTGGTGCTTCGACACGGCGACGACATAGCGCATGCCGGTGTCCCGGGCGATCCGCGCCCACTCCGCCGGGTCGTACTTCACCGGGTTGAACTGCTGCAGGAGGCTGCGGTACTCGGCCAGCGGAACCTTCGCGTCGTGCATCAGCCAGTCGCTGTAGCGCGCCGCCGGCTTGCCGTTCCACTCGCCCGCGTTCACGGCGCTGAGCCCCCAGTGGATGAACATCCCGAACCGCGCCTCGGTGAACCACGCCATGCGCGCCGCCCGCTCCTGCGGCGTCTCCTTCGTGTAGTCCTTCGCCGCCGGCTCCGCGCGCACCGCCGCCGCGACGGCCGCGACGGCAAGAATCGACCCGATCGTCTTCTTCATCTCTGTCCCCCCTACCGGATCCTGACGGTCGGGTTGACCGCGGTCGCCCGGTTGATCTGGATCTGCAGCTTGCCCACCGCCGAGACGAGGCGCCGCTTCAGGATATCCTCTTCGGTGAACCGCGCCATGAAGATCTGCTTCTCCGTCGTCCGGTTGTAGTCGTAGATGACCCGGATCGAGCCGTCCGGCGCCTGCACGCCGTCGGGGTAGGAGACGCCCGCGCGCTCGTCGAGCATCAGGCCGCCGTCCCACGTTTTTCCATCGTCCCCCGACAGGAACGCCGCCAGGTGGGAACGCCCGAGCTTCGGTCCGGGGCTGTCGTGCCGGACCAGCAGCAGTCGACCCGACGCGAGACGGCGGATGAAGAACCGGGAGGCCGTGTGCGGAATCCCGGTCCCGGCGACTTCGCTCCAGGTCTTTCCGCCGTCCTTCGATGCGGCCTCGCCGATGCCGTACCGCGTGCGGACGAGGAGCCAGAGGCCGCCGTCCTTCCGCTCTACGAGCATCGGTTCGTCGCAGTTGCGATCCTCACGCTTCGGAACGTTCGCCCGGCCGACCTCGCGGAAGGTCGCGCCGCGATCGCCCGACGCGATGGTGCGGCAGCTCCCCTCCACATGCCATACGGCCATGGGAAGAAGCCAGGTGCCGGACGAGGTCACGGTCGGCTTGTTCATCAGAATGCCCGGGTGAACGAGGCGCGGGGCGGACCAGCGCGGCGATTCGGTCGTCGCATCGTCGCACACGATGGCCCAGGTCTGGGCGGCCGTGGGAGACCCCTCAGTCTTGCGCTGCGCCCAGAAGAGCCAGAGCCGGCCCTGCGGGTCGTGCCACAGGCAGGGATCGAAGGCGCGGCAGGGACCGTCGCGGTCCGGGTCGATCACAAGCTTGAGCTGGCTCCATGTGGCGCCGTCGTCGCCGCTGGTGACGAGCAGGATGTAGTTGTGATGATCCTCCGTCACGCCGCCGCCGTACCATGCCGCCCAGAGCCGTCCGTTGACGGCCCGCTCGATGCCGGGAATGCCCTGGAACATCCGGGCGTTGTCGACGTACTCCGGTCCGGGCTCGAAGTTCAGCGGCGGCGGGACGAGCGCGACATCGTTCGTGTCCGCGGCGCGAGCGGCGCCGGCGAGCGACATCCCGGCGAGGACTGCGATCCGGATCCACGGCGTATTCATCGAATCTCCTCCAGCGCAAACAGGCCGAGCCGGCGGGCTTTCCAGTAGGCGGCTTGCAGATAGAAGATGCCGCCGCTCGATACACGGTCATAGTCCAGCCGCGTGATGGCGGAGGCCAGCAACGCCTGCTGTTCATCCGGGAAGACCGCGTTCGGAGCCATCAACTGGGCCAGCGCGGCCTCGCCGCTCTCGCGGATGTTGTACCAGACCTTGCGGTAGGAGCCCGTCGTGGAGAGCCCCTCGCCCGTCCGCCAATCGGAACAAAGCCGGGTCAAGTCGAGCGTGGCGGCCGTTCGATCCGCATTCGCAGCGCGCGCCGCGCACCGCGCGGACGTCGTCGCCATGATCTCGCGCATGTCGCGTTTCAACTGGGGATCCTGCTCCAGCGTTTCCAGCAGCTCCAGCGAACCCTGCAGTTGAAGAAGTGCGTACGTGGGAAGCCGCTCGATCGTTGTGCGGGACTGCCGGACCGCCTCCGCGGCGTACGATCGGTACAACTCGCGATACGCCGACCGCCCAGTCACATCCCACGCCGCCGCGTAGATCATCGGCAGTCGCGCCGCCTCGTGTCCCATGACGTTCCACATCCGGCTGATGCCCCGCGTGTCGCGCGTGCCGTCCGCCCGCAGGGAGTCGTAGTCGTTCGCCGGAATCACCGTCCGCGTCATGCGGTTGGCGATGGCGGAGAGGATCGCGCCGATCTCCGTCTTCGTCCCGGGATCGCACAGCGGACTGCGTGCGTAGTGCCAGAGGCCGTGGACGGCATGCGTGTACTGGTCGCGCGATGAATTGGGATAGATGCTTCGAAGATCCTCGTGGCACACCGCGCGCGCCAGGAAGCCCGTCACGCCGTGCGCCGTCGCGCAGAGCCGCACGCCCTGAAACACGTCCCGTGCACGCGGACGGAGCGACGCCTCCTGCGTCGCCGCATACCGGTCCACGATCATCGCGAGCATGACCCCGGCGGAGATCATGCCGTCCTCCATGCCGGTGCCGTATCCGCACTCGTTCGGAAACTGCCGGGCGACCTCCGCCGCCGTCGGCAGGTGCGCCAGCCCCCTGCCCGGCTCGTAGCTGGTCAGATAGTCGTAGAACAGGTGCGTCCGCGGCAGATAGAATCGCGCCCACGACACCTCCCACGCCCTCTCCACACCGGCTGCGAGCGCAACCGGCTCCCAGCCCTGCCGTCGCGCGGCGGGCCCCTCCGCGGCGCGGGCGCCCAGA
>CAYXFW010000051.1:0-10763 GCA_964464305.1 uncultured Verrucomicrobiota bacterium | reverse complement strand
GCCCCACGGCCGCCGTTGCCATTTCGGCCCCGGAAGTTGAAAGACCGGAGTTTGTCGGTATATTCTCGCGTCCGCAAACCTAAGGAGAGAGACATGGTCAAGATCGGTCACGTGATTCCGGACTTGGAGCTCGAGGCGTTTCATAAGGAAGAGGTGAAGACGCTTCGCCTTTCCGATTACAAGGGGAAGTGGCTCGTCCTGTTCTTTTATCCCGCCGACTTCACGTTCGTGTGCCCGACGGAACTCGAGGAGATGGCCAACCTCTACCCGCAGTTCCAGAAGGCGAATGCCGAGGTGCTCAGCGTCAGCACGGATACCGTCTTCGTGCACAAGGCGTGGCACGACACGTCGAAGGCGATCGGGAAGATCGCATTTCCCATGGTGGCCGATCCGACCGGGAACCTCTCTCGCGAGTTCGGAACCTACATCGAGGGTGTCGGCCTGTCGCTGCGCGGCAGCTTCGTCGTCGATCCCGACGGCGTCCTGAAGGCCTTCGAGATCCACGACAACAGCATCGGCCGCAGCGCGGCGGAGCTTCTCCGCAAACTGCAGGCCGCGACCTTCGTCCGCGAGAACGGCGGCGAGGTGTGCCCCGCGAACTGGACCCCCGGCAAGGCCACGCTGACGCCCGGGCTGGATCTTGTCGGGAAGATCTGACCGGATGGGTGTGCCCGCCCTGCTGGCATGGTTCCGGGCCGGCGCCCGGGACCTGCCGTGGCGGCGGAACCGTACGCCGTACCGCGTCCTCGTCGCGGAGGTGATGCTCCAGCAGACGCGGGTTGAAACCGTGGTGCCCTACTACCGGCGCTTTCTCCGGCGCTTTCCGTCGTTTCGGGCCCTCGCGGCCGCGCGGACCGACGACGTTCTCAAGGCATGGGAAGGCCTCGGCTATTACCGGCGGGCCCGCAATCTCCACTCGCTGGCGAAGCGGGTTGTCACGGAGCATCGCGGGCGGCTCCCGCGTACGGCAGCCCTCCTCGCGGCGCTTCCCGGCATGGGTCCCTATTCGTCCCGTGCCGTGGCGAGTCTCGCGTTCGGGGAGGATGCGGCGGTGGTCGACGGCAATGTCCGGCGCGTGCTGGCCCGGCTGCATGCCCTCAAGGCGGCCCCCGCGTCCCGCTGGCAGGAACTTGCCGACCGTCTCCTTCCGCACGGACGGGCGGGCGAGTTCAACGAAGCCATGATGGAACTGGGGGCCACGGTCTGCCTCCCGCGGGCGCCCCGGTGCGGACGGTGTCCGCTGCGGTACCGCTGCGCCGCGTTCGGGCTCGGCGATCCCGCAGCCTTTCCCGCCTCGCGGCGCCCGGCGCGCGTGCCCCACTATGTCGTCGGCGCCGCCGTGACCGTCGACGCGCGGGGGAGGGTGCTCATCGCCCGGCGGCGGGACGATGCGATGCTCGGCGGCCTCTGGGAGTTCCCCGGCGGCAAGGTGGAGCCCGGCGAGACACTTCCGCAGTGCATTCGCCGGGAGCTGATCGAGGAGTTGGGGCTGACGGTGACGGTCGGGGAGCGCCTCGCGGTGATCCGGCATGCCTACAGCCATTTCACGATCGAACTCCACGCCTATCTCTGCCGGCCCGAGTCCGGCCGGCCGCGGCCGATTCATTGCTCGGCCGTCGCCTGGATCCGCCCCGACCAAGCCGGCCGGCGAGCCTTCTCGCGAGCCGACACGAAGATCCTTGCGGCGCTGCGCAGCCGGGAGCGGCTGCGTCCGGGGTAGGGCGCTGGACATCCGGAAGCGGAGGTCAGAGGTCGGAGGTCGGAGGTCAGAGGTCGGTGTCCGGAACCGGCTTATGTTCTCACGAATCGTCCGGTGGCCGCGGCATGGGGGGCTCAGCGGTGTGCGCCGCGGGTGGCCGCGAAGATGATGTCCAGCGCCTTGGCGGGTGAGACGTCGGAAGAGAGGGTCTTGAGGACATCCGTGGCGCCGGGGTCCACCAGGGTGCCCACGGTCTCGTAGAAGTTGTTCCGTTCGGCCGCCGTGCGGAACGCCGCCGTGGACCAGTCGCTCACGTACCCCATGGCCGCCGCACGGGCCATGACGGTGTGTCCGTGGACGATGTGGGCTCCGCGGACGAAATCGGGGAGAAGCGGCTGCAGCTCCGCCGTGCCGAAATCGTCGACAAACCGGTTTCCGGGGCTGTTCATCTCCGTGCCGGCGATGAGGAAGAGATTGCGCTTCCGCGCCGTCTCGACGACGGCATAGAGGTTCGCGAGCTTGCGGTCCTTGACGCCCGGCTTGTAGTTCCGGTCGGGGATGATGTTGATGCCCGCGGCGCCGCCGGCCGCGTGGAGGTCGAGCAGTTCGTCCAGGGCCGTTTCCCCCGCGGACGTGCCGTCCAGCCAGGTCACGAGCGGAATCGCGCCCGCCGCCCGGACGAACCGGTTGGTCTCGGCCAGCGTCGGGAACGATCCGCTGTCCGGCTTCGCGTAGCCCACGCCGCCCGCCTTCATGGTGACGGCGCGGATGCGGTTCTGGAGGGCGGGTCCCGCGGGCAGGTCGAGCTCGGCGGCGTTGCAGCGGAGTTTCGCGCTCCAGAATTCCTCGAGGGCCGCGGGGCTTCCGAAAACGGCGTGCGCCTTGCGCGCGTAGGCGAGGCAGATGTGGCGCTCCGTCGCGTTGCCCTGCGGCGTCAGGGGCAGCACGTCCTGCTCGTAGTCCAGCCCGGCAGGCGCGAGATACGCGTTGACCTTTTCGATCATAGCCCGGTTGCGGCGCGAGGAGATCTCGCGCAGCCGTCCGAGAAACGGTTCGAGGGCCGGGGCGACGGACGACGACGCAAACCCGATCCCCATGTGGTACGAAATGCCGGGCTCCCCGGGCGAGTTGATTTCGCGGGTGGCGAATTCCGGCACGAAGACCCGGCATTCCATGCCGGCGGCGCCGCGGATCCCCAGCGTGCCGGCGGCCTCCAGGAACTCGTCCACGCCGTCCAACACGTCGAAATCGACGATCCCGGCCGCCCGGAGCCCGCGTCGGACCGCCAGCCACGCAAACTGCGAGGGCGTCCACCCGTTCGGGTTGTAGGAGAAGAACGTGTGACAGTGAAGGTTGACCCATCCGCCGGGAGCGTCCCCGCGGACGGCGCCCGCCGCGCGAGCCTGCGCCAGAACCGCGACGGCCTGCCGGCGCACGGCCGGGGACGCATCCCCGAGCCCCGCTTCCGCCCGTTCCACCGTGCTGCCGCCTTCCGAACCCGTGGTTGAACTCACGTCGCCATCCTCCAGATAAAACGTCATACTACTTGATTCGGGCGGGAGACAAAACTAGCTTTTCGTTTTCGCCGTCAGAAAGGACGCCGCCATGTTGGAACCGGTATCGAACAAGGTCGACTTCCCCCGGATGGAGGAGGAGATCCTCCGCTTCTGGGCGGAGGCGGACGTCTTCCGCAAGTCGCTCGAACAGCGCCGCAGCGCTCCGGAATATGTTTTCTATGACGGCCCGCCCTTCGCCACCGGGCTGCCCCACTACGGGCACCTTCTGGCCGGGACGATCAAGGACATCGTGCCCCGCTACCACACCATGCGCGGCCGCTACGTCGCGCGACGGTTCGGCTGGGACTGCCACGGGCTGCCGATCGAGGCGTTGGCGCAGGAGAAGCTCGGCCTCTCCGGCGCTGCGGCGATCGCGGAGCGCGGCATCGACGTTTTCAACGAGACCTGCCGCTCGATGGTGCTCACCTACACCGCCGAATGGCGGAAGACCGTCACCCGCATGGGCCGATGGGTCGACTTCGACAACGACTACAAGACGATGGATCCCTCGTTCATGGAGACCATCTGGTGGGTTTTCAAGCAGCTCTGGGACCAGGGGCGGATCTACCGGTCGTATCGCATCATGCCGTATTCCTGGAAGCTGACGACGCCGCTGTCGAACTTCGAGGCCGGCAGCAACTATCAGGACGTGCAGGATCCCGCCATCACGGTTCGACTCCGCATCGCGACGCGGGGGGCCCCGCCCCCGGCGGGCGCTGCCGGCGAGCTCTGGCACCTGCTGATCTGGACGACGACGCCGTGGACGCTCCCGGCGAACCTGGCGGTCTGCGTCGGTCCGGACATCGACTACGTGGCCGTGAAGGATGCAGCGGACGGCTCGGTCTACGTGCTGGCGGAAAGCCGGCTGCCGGCCTATTACAAGAAGCTGGAGGATTACACGGTCGCAGGCCGCTTCAAGGGCCGCGATATGGCCGGCTGGACCTACGAGCCGATGTTCCCGTACCTGGCCGGCCATCCCGGCGCCTTCCGCGTTCTGGAGGACGGGTTCGTCAGCACGGAGGACGGCACGGGCCTCGTGCATATGGCGCCCGCCTACGGCGAGGACGACTTCCGCGTCTGCCGCGCCGCCGGCATCGAAATCGCCGACCTGCTCGATGCGGAGTGCAAGTTCACCGATGCCGTGCCGGATTACCGCGGACAGTTCTGCAAGGACGCGGACAAGGCCATCATCAAGCGGCTCAAGACCGAGGGACGGCTTGTCCACCAGACGACCCTCGTGCACAGCTATCCCTTCTGCGAGCGGACCGACACACCGCTGATCTACCGCGCGATCGACGCCTGGTACGTGCGGGTGGACGACCTGCGCGAGCGCCTCGCGGAAGAGAACGGCAAGGTGCACTGGGTGCCGGACTCCGTGGGGGCCAAACGGTTCGGGAACTGGCTGCGGGAGGCGAAGGACTGGAACATCAGCCGCAACCGCTTCTGGGGCTCGTGCATCCCGGTCTGGGTGGCGGAGGACGGGTCGGACACGATCTGCGTCGGATCCGTGGCCGAACTGGAGGCCCTTTCCGGCGTGCGCGTGACCGACCTCCACAAGCACCACGTCGACAAGGTCGTCTTCGTGCGCAACGGCAAGACCTACCGCCGCACCCCGGAGGTGCTCGACTGCTGGTTCGAGTCCGGCGCGATGCCCTACGCGCAGCAGCATTACCCCTTCGAGCGGGCGGGGGATCTCGACCGGTTCTTCCCGGCCCATTTCATCGCCGAGGGGCTCGACCAGACCCGCGGCTGGTTTTACACGCTGCTCGTCCTTTCGACCGCGCTGTTCGGCCGGAGCGCCTACCGGAACGTCGTGGTCAACGGCCTCATCCTGGCGGAGGACGGCCGCAAGATGAGCAAGCGCCTGAAGAACTACCCGGATCCGGCGCTCATGCTCGACACCTACGGCGCCGATGCGCTGCGGCTCTACATGATCAACTCGCCCGTGGTGCACGCGGAGGACCTGTGCTTCTCCGAGACCGGGGCCCGGCAGTCTCTGCGCGAGCTGCTGATTCCGCTCTGGAACGCTTACGCCTTCTTCGTCACCTACGCGCGCGTCGACGGGTGGCGGCCGGGCGTCGGAGCGGCGCCGGCGAGCCGCCATCTCCTGGACCGGTGGATTCTCAGCGTCCTCGACCGGCTGACGCAGGACGTCGTCGCGGGCATGGAGGCCTACGACCTGCAGCGCGCCGTCCGCCCGTTCGTCCGGTTCATCGAGGACCTGACGAACTGGTACATCCGGCGGAGCCGCCGCCGGTTCTGGAAATCCGACGACGACGCCGACAAGAAGGCGGCCTACTCGACGCTCTACGAGGTGCTGACGACGCTCAGCCGGATCGCCGCGCCCTTCCTGCCGTTCGTCAGCGAGGCGATCCACCGCAACCTGCGGACGCCGGACATGCCGGAGTCGGTCCACCTGTGCGACTTCCCTGTGAGCGAGGGGGCCCGCCGCGACCCCGAGCTCGAGGCGCAGATGGAAGCCGTGATGACGGTCGCCGGCCTCGGCCGCCAGTTGCGCGTGCAGCATGACATCAAGGTCCGCCAGCCTCTCGCGGGGCTTCATGTGGTCTGCCACCGCGCCGACGACCTGGCGCGCGTGGCGGCGCTGAAGGACGTGATTGCCGACGAGCTGAACGTCAAGGAGGTTTGGTTCGGCAGCGACGAGCGCCAACTGGCGCACCTGCGGGTGAAGCCGAACTGGAAGGTTCTCGGTCCGAGGCTCGGGCCGGCGATCAAGCAGGCCGCGACGGTCATCCAGAACCTGCCGGCCGAGACGGTGGGGCACATCATGGCGGGCGGAACGGTGGCGATCCAGGCGGGCGACCGCCAGATCGAAATCGGGCTTCAGGATGTGGCCGTCGAGCGCGTGCCGCGGCCCGGGCTGGCGGTCGCCTCCCAGGACGACTGGGTGGTCATGCTCGAAACGCAGCTTACGCCCGACCTGGTGACGGAGGGGCTCGCCCGCGAACTCGTCAACCGCATCCAGGCCATGCGGAAAGCCGCGGACTTCGATGTCTCCCAGCGCATCCGCCTGACACTCCACGGCGACGAGGCGGTCCGCGAGGCCGTGGCCCGTCACCGCGAGGTGATCATGGCGGAAACCCTTGCCGTCGAATGCGTCTGGAGCGAGACGGCGCCCGGCGGGAGCGAGGCGGCCGATCTGAACGGTCATCCGTGCGCCATCGCCGTGGAGGCCGTTTCGGCCGTTTAACCGGATTGACATTCATCGGGGGATGGGGTAACTCTTCACGCCTTTTTTCCGGGCAGACCTTGATACACCCGGAGGGCGGAGGGCTCACCATGGCATCGAAGGCGAAGAAGCCGAAGACGGGGAAGGCGAAGATGAAGGCGGCGGCCAAAGCCGCACCCCGGAAGAAGACTCCCGTAGCCCGGCGGCCCGCCGCCAAGGTCGTGGCGCGGAAGGCCAAGCCCGCCGCCAAGCCGGCTGCGGCCCCCCGCCACCCCAAGCGCGCCACCCCGGCGCCCAAGGCGATCAAGACGGCCAAGGCCCCGGCCGGACGAACGGCGAAGGCGCACGCCGCCGTCCCGGAGACCCCCAAGGTGAAGCCGATGGGCAAGAAGGATCTGGAGTTCTTCCGCAAGATTCTCCTGAACCTGCGCGACCGGATTGTCGACGAGATTTCCTTCCTGGCCGGGGAGAACCTGAATCACTCGCAGCGCGAGGCCTCCGGCGATCTGTCCAACTACGGCATGCACATGGCCGATCAGGGGACGGACAACTTCGACCGGGAGTTCGCGCTTTCGCTCGTCAGCAACGAGCAGGAAGTCCTGTACGAGATCGACGATGCGCTGCACCGCATCGACG
Source organism: uncultured Verrucomicrobiota bacterium (assembly GCA_964464305.1). GTDB lineage: Bacteria > Verrucomicrobiota > Kiritimatiellia > PWTM01 > PWTM01 > VGWF01. The sequence goes on along the minus strand of CAYXFW010000051.1, from coordinate 3,682 downwards.
GCGGATCGTACGGTGTCTGCGAGACGACCGGGAAGCCGATCGAGTTCGAGCGGCTGAAGGTTCTGCCCTATGCCCGTCTCTGCCGGGAGGCCCAGGAACAGACGGAAAAGAACCGGAAACGCTTCCGTCCCTTTGCGACGACTCCCACCCAGGTGCCGTCGTCCTCGCCGGAGGACTAGCCCGAGAGGTCCCGGATGCTCGCTCTGGCAATTGCGATCGCCGTGGCGGTCGGCGACCAGTGGTCCAAGGAGTGGGTTCGCGATTCGTTCCTTGTCCATGAGATTCGTCCGGTCCTCGAGGGATTCTTCAACCTGACCTATGTGCGCAACACCGGCGCGGCGTGGGGGATTTTCGGCGGCGGCAACTCGTGGTTGATCGTCTTCTCGGCGCTGACCCTCGCGGCGATGGTGGTGTTCCGGCGCTCGTTCCTGCGCGACTCCCTGGCCCACCGCGTGGCGCTCGGTCTCCTGGCCGGCGGCATCCTGGGGAATCTGTTCGATCGCGTGCGACTTGGCTACGTCACGGATTTCCTCGATTTCCGTTTCGGCACCTACGCGTTTCCGTCGTTCAATGTCGCCGACGCGGGCATCTCGGTTGGGGTGGCGATCTACCTGGCGTTTTCCGTCGTCGAGGAACTGCGCAGCGCGCGCGAACGCCGCGCGAATGCGGCGGACGCCTCGTGCGGGGCCCCGCCCGACGATACCGGATCCCATGCCGGAAGCTGAAGCAGACAGGCGGCCGTCCGCCTTCGTCCTGGCGGGCCCCACGGCGTCGGGTAAGACGGCCGTCGCGCATGCTCTGGCCCGGCGCCTGGGGGCGAGGATCCTGTCGGCCGACTCCATGCTGGTCTACCGGCACATGAACGTCGGCACTGCCAAGCCGCCCCCCGCGGAACTGGCGGAGTTCGGTTATGCGGGGGTCGATCTCGTCGACCCGGACGGCGCATTCAGCGTCAGCGACTACCTGCGGCACGCGGCGGAGGCGGTCCGGTCGGACGCGGCGCGTCCCTGGATCGTGGCCGGGGGGACCGGGCTCTACGTGAAGTGTCTGACGCAGGGGTTGGACTCCGCGCCGGGTCCGGATGCGGCCGCGCGCGCCGAGGCGGACGCCGCGTTGGAGCGCGGAGGCGTGACGGAACTCGCGGGCATGGTCCGCAACGCCGGCGCCGAACCTCGCGACGCCTCGAATCCGCGCCGGCTGGTCCGGGCGCTCGAGAAGTCACGACAGGGCTGCGTCACGCCCGGGCAGGCCTGGCGGACGGCGCCGCCGGTCATCGTCGGCCTGCTGCCCGACCGGGAACTGCTGCTGAGGCGCATCGCCGCGCGCGTCCGGGCCATGTACGCTGAGGGCCTCGTCGACGAGGTCCGCGCGCTGCGGGCGGCGTGGCCGGAATGGTCGGCCACGGCAAGCCATGCGATCGGTTACGGCGAGGCCCTGGCCGTGCTCGACGGCACGCTCTCCGCCGCCGGGGCCATCGAGCGGACTGCCATTCGCACGCGGCAACTGGCGAAGCGACAGATGACCTGGTTCCGGCACCAGGCGAACGTGACCTGGGTTCCGGTGGGCGGTACGGAGCGTCCGGATGCGATTGCGGCGGAGGTGCTCCGCCGCTGGGAGCAACATGGACCTACACGACTTGCAGTCTGAAAACCCCGCGGTCGAAATCGCCGTCCTGGTCGGCGTCCAGCGACAGGGCGACCCGACGTGGAAGGTGCGCGACACGCTCGACGAGCTGGCCGAACTGGCCGGCACGGCTGGCGTCCGCGTCGCCGAGACCTTCGTCTGCCGGTTGCGCGCGCCCAATCCCGCCACGTTCATCGGCCCGGGCAAGGTCGACGAACTCGCCACGCGCGCGGCCGCGACCGGAGCCACCACGCTGATCTTTGACGACGACCTCAGCCCGCCGCAGAGTCGCACCATCGAGACGCGGACCGGCATGAAGGTCGTCGACCGGACGCAGGTCATTCTCGACATCTTCGCCCAGCGCGCCCACACGAGCGAAGGCCGCCTGCAGATCGAACTCGCCCAGCTCGAGTATCTGCTGCCCCGTCTCCGCCACATGTGGAGCCACCTGGAGCGGCAGAAAGGCGGCATCGGCCTCCGCGGCCCGGGCGAGAAGCAGCTCGAGCTGGACCGCCGCCGGATCGAGCGACGGATCGACCATATCCGGGACGAACTCGAGCACGTGCGCTCCCACCGCGAGGAGCTCCGGCGCGGGCGCCGCCGCCACGGATGGGCCATCGTCTGCCTCGTCGGCTACACGAACGCCGGGAAGTCCACCCTGCTCAACGCCGTCTGCGATTCCGCCGGGATGGCCGACCCGCGCCTGTTCGCCACGCTCGATCCCACCACGCGGCGGATCGACCTGCCCAACCACCAGCCGGCGCTCCTGACCGATACGGTCGGGTTCATCCGCAAGCTTCCGCACCGGCTCGTCGAGGCCTTCAAGGCCACGCTCGAGGAGGTCGCGCAGGCGGATCTTCTCATCCATGTGATCGACGCCTCGCATCCGCAGACCGAGGCGCATATCGCCGCCGTCGATGCCGTGCTCAAGGAGATCGGCGCTGACGGTCGCCCGCGGATCCTGGCCTTCAACAAGGTGGACCTCCCCGGCGCGGACGCCCAGGCCCGCCGGCTGGCGGGCGCGCTGGCCCGGACGGTGGCCATCTCCGCCGCGACCGGCGAGGGGCTCGACGCCCTGCGCACCGAGATCGCCGACTGCCTCCGCGACCGGGGGGTGGAGTTCGACGTCCGCATCCCGCTCTCGGACGGGCGCACGCAGGCGTTGATCCGGCAGGGCGCCAGCGTACAATCCATGGAATTCGAAGACGAATTCGTGCGGATCGTCGGACGGATCCCCGAGCGGTTGCGGGGACTGATCGAGCCGTACGGGAAAACCGGAAACGCGAATGATGGACAGCCAGGATAGCCCCTCGGTCCGCGAGATGACCTACCCGGTCGCGCCGCGGATCAAGGATCTGCCGCCCGACCTGCAGCCGCGCGAGATGCTCGAGCGGTTCGGGCCGGCCAACGTGCCCGACGCCGTGCTGCTGGCGGTGCTGCTGCGAACCGGCATGCAGAAGAAGAATGTCCTCGATCTGTCCTCCGAACTGCTCGCGAAACACCGGTCGCTGGCCGAGCTCAGCCGCGCCTCGCTGCAGGAACTCGTCGGGGTGAAGGGCGTGAAGAGGGTGAAGGCGCTGACGCTGATGGCCGCCTTCGAGCTCGGGCGGCGGATGCGCGACGAGAACCTGCGCGACGCGGAGTCCGTCCGCACGCCGGCGGACGTCGAGCGGATCGTCCGCCCGCTCGCCGACCGCGAGACGGTCGAGGTCTTCTGGATGCTGCCCCTGAACAAGAAGAACCGGATGATCACCCGCCGGCCGGTGGAGATCAGCCGGGGGATTCTCGACGCCAGCCTCGTCCACCAGCGCGAGGTGTTCGAACAGGCGATGCGCACAGGCAGCGCGGCCGTCGTGCTTTCGCACAATCATCCGTCGGGCGATCCGGCGCCGTCCGCGGAGGACCTGTCGCTGACGCGAAAGATGGTCGAGGCGGGCCGGCTGCTGGACATCCGGGTGATGGACCATGTCATCGTGGGACGTCCGGTGTCCGGCGGTGGCGCGGCGGGTTTCTTCAGTCTGCGGGAGTCGGGCCTGGTCGATTTTGAAGGGGGAGGCAC
>CAYXFW010000050.1:4667-10806 GCA_964464305.1 uncultured Verrucomicrobiota bacterium | reverse complement strand
GCGGTCCGCGCTCAGGAATCCGACGCCGTGAATGTCGCGCGCCAGGCAGTACGGATCCATGCGGACGGTCTGGATCGCGCGATCGCCGTACTTCTTGTAGATGCGGTGGGCGCGCGCCGGGCTGACGCCGTGGCTGAAGAGAAAGGCCATGATGTCGCGCACGGCGCGCTGCTCGGCCCAGGCGGTCCGGATGCGGTCGCGCCGCGTCGGCCCGATGCCCCCGACCTCCATCAGTTGCGCCGAGCGCTTCTCGATGACGTCGAAGACGTCGCGGCCGAAACGCTCGACGAGTTTCTTCGCGTAGACGGGCCCGATGCCGTGGATCAGGCCGGAGCCGAGGTATTTCTCGATGCCTTCCAGCGAATCGGGTTCGGTGAGGCGGATCTCCGCGGCGCGGAACTGGCGCCCGTGGCGCGGGTCGACCTGCCACTCGCCCTTCGCCTCGATCCACTCGCCCGGATTCACATCGGCGACGGTGCCGATGACGGCGACCTCGCCGCGGTGGCCGCGGGCGTGGACCTTGATGACGGAGAAACCGGAGTCGTCGTTGCGGTAGGTGACGCGCTCGACGTAGCCCGCCAGCGCGTCCGGGGCCGGCGCACCGGCGCCTTCCGGTCCGGGCGCCTTGGAATCGGGGTTCATGACAGTCCGGACCGGAGCACCTCGGGCCCGCAACGCCAGCCGCGGCCGTGCCCGGCGCGGCGCAACACGTCCTCACAGAACCGCCGCACGGCGGAGGGGCCTGCCGGGTCCGACGCGGTGCCGGGCCACGCCGAGGCGCCGCGGAGGACGAGCACCGGGCGTTCGCCGGGCTTCCACAGGTCGGCGATGCCCTCCAGCGCCTCGCGCAGCCTCAGGTAGGCGCCGAGTTCGAGATCGCAGTCCGCCGCCAGCGGGGCGAGGTCGAGCGTCCACGCGCAGCCGTCCGGCCGCACCTCGGTGGCGCACGGGCGGAGCGCACCGCATCGCGCGAGCTGCCGAGCCGCGGGACGCCGCGTGCGGCGCGCCACCTCCAGCGCCGCGCCCATGCGCTGCACGGCCGGGGGCGAAAGCAGGGGGCGGGGGCCAGGCGGTCTCCGATCCGTCTCCCCCGACTCCCCGATTCCGGCCGACGAACGCGCGTGGGCCTCCAGTACGCGCCGTTCCTCGTCCGTCAACCGCTCGCCCGGCCACGTGCGGGCTGCGAAGAGGGCGACGGCGCGGGCGACCGGTTCCTCCGCGGGGGCGGGACCGGCGGGCGCGGCTGGATCGCGCAGGATCATTCGCGTCCGATCAGGCCCTCGACCTCGCTCAGAAATTGGCTGACGTCGCGGAAGCGGCGGTAGACGGAGGCGAAGCGCACGTACGCGACCTCGTCGAGCTTCTCGAGGCGGTCCATGATCTTCTTCCCGATCGCGACGCTGGGCACCTCGCGCTCGTACTCGGCCTCGAGTTCGCCGATGACGCCGTCCACGAGCGCCTCGATGTCCTGCACGCCGATCGGCCGCTTTTCGCACGCTCGGAACACGCCGCCGAGCATCTTGCTCCGGTCCAGTTCCTCGTGCCGGCCGTCGCGCTTGATGACGCGCAGGCCGCTCTTGACCACCTCTTCATAGGTCGTGAAGCGATGGCCGCAGCCCTGGCAGACGCGGCGGCGGCGGATCGACACCCCGTTCCGGGCCGAGCGGCTGTCGATCACCTTGTCATCCATCGAACTGCACTTCGGGCAGCGCATGCGGTTCTCCCCGGGCGGCGTCCGGCAGGGCCGTCGCGCCGCTGCAGGGATTCCGTACCCCACCGGCGGCGCGGGTGTCAAGCGGCGGAAAATGCAGAGGAGCGGCGGACCGTGTCCGCCGCTCCTCGCAAAGGGCTGCCGGGCGTTGATTAGACGCGCCGGCAGAATCGAACTACTTCTTGGCCTTCTTGGCGGGCTTCTTCGCCGCCTTGGCGACCTTCTTCACTGCCTTCTTCTTTGCGGGCATGCTGACTCACCCCCTCCATGCCGGGCCCTGCGGCCCGGTTCGTTCGTAGCGTTACTCTCCTGCGGAATCGCGCACGAGGGGAGGGAGGCGCGGAGCGCGCCACGAGCCGGAAGAAAAAAGAGGGGCCATTCGACCGCGGGAGGCGGCATCGCACTCGATATGTTCACGGTCGCATTCACGTACTGCGTGTAGATATAGAACAAATTCGCGCCACGTCAACGCACAATCGGAAAAAAAGTGAAGGCACGTCAGAAGCCCCGCTCGATCACCTGGACGGCGATCGGCCCCAGAAGGATGAGAAACACGGCGGGAAAGATGAAGCCGATGAGAGGGAAGAGCATCTTCACAGGCGCTTCATTGGCCATTTTCTCCGCATTCAGAAAACGGCGCACGCGCATCTGGTCGGCCTGGATGCGGAGGATCGCGCCGATGCTCACGCCCAGTTCGTCGGCTTGCACGAGCGCATTGGTGACGGAGCGAATGTCCGCCTGCTGGACGCGATCGGACATGTCGCGCAGCGCCTCGCGGCGCGTCTTGCCGAGCTGCACCTCGCGGAAGACGCGGATCAGTTCCTCGTTCAGCGCGTCGATGTCGCGGCGGTCGATGATGCGCTTGATCGCGGTCATGAAGTCCAGTCCGGCCTCGACGGAGAGCGTCAGGAGGTCGAGCACGAACGGCAGCGCGCGCTGGAGTTGCAGGTGGCGGTCGCGCACGCGGGACTGCAGCCACAGCGACGGCTGCACGAACCAGTAGAGGAGGAACACGGCGTCGAACATGACGGCGCGCTGCGCCAGCGCGAGGCCCACCTTGCCGGGGATCTGCGCGAACCCCCAGTGCGCCAGCATGAACGTCAGCGGGCCGAAGACCGCCGGCAGGAGGAAGCGGAGCGCGAGGAGTTCGCGGCCGCCGAGCAGGCCTTCGAGGCCGGCCGCGGACAGCCGGCGGTCGAGGTCCTCGCGGATGCGCGCGAAGACCGGCCGGTTCACCAGCCCGGAGAAATTCGGGGTGAACGGGAGCAGCAGGCGGTACAGGAGGGGCAGGCGCCGCTCGGCCCGGCGGCCGTCGGCCAGCGTGACGTAGGTGATGTCGACGAGCGTCAGGCCGACGTACCACGCCACGGCGGCCCCGCTCGCCGCCCACATCAGCGAGATCAGGAAGTCCGGCACGGTTCCCCAGGCGCTCATATGCGGATGTCCACGATCTTCCGGATGATCAGCGCGCCGCCGAGCACGAGCAGGCCGGCCAGCGCGATCAGGCCGACGCCGATCTTCGACGCGAAGAACGCCATCATCATCTTCGCGTCCACCAGCGTCATCAGGAACAGCAGCGCGACGGGCATCGCGCCGACCACGATCCCCTGCAAACGGCCCTGCGCGGTGAGCGAGCGGATGCGCTGCTGGATGCGCATGCGCTCGCGGATCGTCGCGGCGATCTTCTCGAAGACCTCCGTCAGGTTGCCGCCGGTCAGGCGGGCGATCTCGATGGACTGGTTCATCAGCGTCAGGTCCTCGCTGCCGACCCGGTCCTCCATGTTGCGCAGCGCGTCCTCGAACTTCACGCCCACGCGGACCTGCTGGAGGAACAGCGAGAACTCCTGCGAGATCGGGTTGAGGCTCTGCTTCACGATCGACTCGAACGCCTGCAGGATGCTGAAGCCGGCCTTCAGCGCGCTGCTCATCCCGATCAGGCTGTCGACCAGCTGCACGTTGAACCGCGCGATGCGGCGCCGGCGCAGGATCGCCAGCAGGATCCGCGGCGCGTTCAGCGCCAGCAGGGCGCCGCCGACGGCGAAGCCGAGCCCGCGCGCGATGCCGGCGGTCGTCGCCAGGTCGCCGAAGAGGAGGTAGAAGAGGACGAACACCCCGACGGCCGCAAGCCGGGCGAGGTCGGCGATCCGCTTGGCCGGGATGAAGAGGAAGAGATCCTCGAACTGTCGGGAGGCGTCCTCGGAGTAGGTGCTCGCGTACTGGTCCATCCCCTCGCGGAAGGCCAGCAACAGCCCGTAGGCGAGCATGCCGAAGCATGCCGTGAACAGCAGCGGGATGAAGATCAGCCCGGCATCGCCGCTCATGCCGACCTCGCGGGATCGAAGATGGAGTGATCGATCTGGATGCCGCGGATCTTCATCTCCTCGACGAAGGTCGGAACCGATCCGGTGGGCACCACGCGCCCGATCACGCGCCCGCGCGCGTCGAGGCCGCGCTGCTCGAAGACGAAGATGTCCTGCATCGTGATCTGGTCGCTTTCGAGACCGACCACCTCGGTGATGCGGCTGACCTTGCGCGTGCCGTCGCTGAAACGGGCCTCGTGCACGATCAGATGGATCGCCGCGCCGACCTGCTCGCGGATGGCGCGCAGCGGCAGCTCCATGCCGGCCATCATCACCATGGTCTCCAGGCGGGAGATCACGTCGCGCGGCGAGTTGGCATGGACCGTCGTCAGCGAGCCCTCGTGGCCGGTGTTCATCGCCTGGAGCATGTCCAGCGCCTCGCCGCCGCGGACCTCGCCGACCACGATGCGGTCGGGGCGCATGCGCAGCGCGTTGCGGACCAGGTCGCGGATCGACACGGCGCCCTTGCCCTCGATGTTCGGCGGGCGGGCCTCGAGCCGGATCACGTGCGGCTGCCCCATGCGCAATTCCGCGGCGTCCTCGATGGTCACAATGCGCTCGCCGGACGGGATGAAGCTGCTGATGACGTTGAGCAGCGTCGTCTTGCCGGACCCCGTGCCGCCGGAGATGACCATGTTCTTCCGGAGCAGGACGCAGGCCCGCACGAAATCCACGATGCCGGGCGACCAGGTGCCGAAGCGGATCAGGTCGTCCTTCGTGAACGGATCCTTGGCGAACTTGCGGATCGTCAGGCAGGGGCCGACCAGCGACAGGGGATGGATGATCGCGTTCACGCGCGACCCGTCCGCGAGACGGGCGTCGACGTAGGGCTGGCTCTCGTCGATGCGGCGGCCGATCGGCGAGACGATGCGCTCGATGACCGCCAGCACGGAATCGTCGTCGAGGAAGGTCTTGCCCGTGAGGAAGAGCTTGCCCCGGCGCTCGATGTAGATCTTGTCGCAGCCGTTGACCATGATCTCGGTGACTTCGGGATCGGCGAGAAGATCCTCGAGGGGGCCGAGGCCGATCGCCTCGTCGTACACGTCCTTGCCCAGCACCTCGGGATCGACGTCGCCCGGCAGCCGGTCGCGCACGTCGCGGATGATCTCGCGGATATGCTCCTGGGCCCGCCGGCGGAGGTCCTTCTCGTCGATGCGGCCCGCGGCCAGCCGCTTGATGTCGAGGCGCTGGAGCAACTCGGTCTGAATCTGGCGGCGGATGGAACGGCGGCGCTGGTCCTCCTCGTGCTTCGCGCGGAGGATGGACGGATCCTCCTGCGGGATCGCCGGCTCGGCCTGCGGCGCGGGCTCGTCGCCCGATGCGGGCTTCGCGGCGGCGCCGGGCGCGGCGGCCGGCGCCGGCACGGCCGGATCGGAGGTCTGCACCTGCATGGTGTAGGGGCCGATGCGGAGCGTCTGCCCGGGGAAGAAGCGGCGGCGGCCGGTGACGCGCGCCTCATCCAGCAGCGTCCCGTGGTCCGTCATCAGGTCCTCGACGTAGAGACCGTCACCGCCGACGGTGAGGACGGCATGGCGCCAGTTGACGGACGGGTCGGGCAGCACGATGAGATTCTCCGCATCGCTGCCGATGGGATACACCCCCGGCTCGACGGGGAAGACCCGCTCCGTCTTGCCCGGACGGGCAATGTGAAGGAAATAGTCGCCGGCCATGCGGTCCCTCACTCCTGCTTGTGCCGGATGTTCCGCTGGCGGAAGAGGTTCATCTCCGGCATCTTGGTTTCCAGGTACTTGAAATTGACCTCCGGCATGTCCTTTTCGAATGTGACGTCTTCGGGATTGCGCAGGGTCAGCGTGAGCTGCCCCTTCATGTTCTGCGCAAAGACGAGCAGCTCGGCCTCGCGCGGCGTGACTTCGAACGTGACGCTGCTGAAACTCGTCGGCCGGCCCTCGAAGGCGGACTGGTAGCCGCCCTCCCCCTTGGCCATCCGCGACCCGGTGGCCAGGATGGAAACGTCCTGCAGGATCGTCAGCGTCACCGTCTCCATCTGCCCCTGCGCCGCGCGCGAGGGCATCGTGAACGTTCCGAGGATGTCGACGCGGTCGTTCGG
>CAYXFW010000050.1:0-4657 GCA_964464305.1 uncultured Verrucomicrobiota bacterium | reverse complement strand
CGTTCGGCTGCACGAGCCCGCTCACCGCCGCCTCGCCGCCGATCGCGAGCGACACCGCCCGCAGCCCGGGCTTGATCGTCGGGGCCAGGCCGTACCGCATGCGCTCGGGGACGTCGACCGAGGACCAGAGCAGCGGATCGTTCCGGCGGACGGAGTAGCGGAGCTTCTTGCCGAGGATCGTGTTCAGCTCGTCGGGGAGAACCGCCTGCCCGCCCACCGCCGACTTGTAGACCGAGAGCGCCGCGAGGTCCTCCATCTTCAGGACCATGCCCGCCGGGAGGTCCTTCTGGGCGACGATCGTCTTGATCTTCTCCGCGCCGGCGTAAAGTTTCTCGCGCTCCATCCGGAGATAACGGTGCGTGAGGGCAAAGGCCAGGATGCCGACCAGGATCGCCGCGATGAGGATCGCTTTCTGCTTCATGCTCAACTCCCGGCGCCCCGGGCGCGCCGCACGATCAAACCCACACGCATTATCGGGAACCGCGCACCGTCCACAAGCGAAATCCCCACTGGGTCGCCGTTCCGGGTCCGGCGTTCCGGGTTCCGGGTTCGGGGTTCACGACTCCGATCCGGGGGTCGGATACACCCCGATCCAGCGACGGCTGTTCGCGTCGCGACCGACCACCTTGAGCCGGAGCGGTTGTCCCGGCGTGGCGCGCGACGAGGGCATCGAGAGCGTGAAAGTGCCGGATTCGGCGAGCAGCGGGGCCCTCGCATATTTCAGGATCACGGTCCCGTCCGGGCTGGACCACTCCGCGTCTTTCTCGCTGATCGACGGGATGTCGAGGACCTTCACATCGTCGACGTACAGCTCGAACGAACCCGGCGGTTCCGCAAAATAGCCCATGCCGCCCTGCCACGAAACGGCATGCACCGCCCGGTCACGCACGTTCGCGGGCGCAGGACAGGTTTCCCAGACCAGCGTGTTCTTCCCCTTCATGGCCCGGGCGACGTCGAGACGCTCGTAGCCCGGCGGCAGCCCCTTCGCGGACGAATCGCCCGCGTTCAGCGTCTTCCGCCACCCGCTCTGCCCGGGCAGCGCCAGCTCCACCGTGCCCTGCGGGTCGAACGCGTCGGAACGCGCGCGACGGATGAGGCCGTCCAGAATGCAGGTTCCCTCGGGATACCCGGAAAGCAGGTCCAGCCCGAAGGTCAGGATGACCCGTCCCCGTCCGACGCGCGCCTCGGTGCCGTAGAGGTAGTAGCCGTCGCCCCCCTCGCCAACGGCGAACATCTCCCCGGGCCGCAGACCGGCGAGCGCCGGCAGCCGGAGGCCGCCCTTCAGGATCCGGAACGCGAGGGGCGAGAGATACCCTTCGTGCGGGAAGTCGCCGAGCGCCGGATGCCGTGCAAATGCCGTGCCCACCTGCGTGCCCATCCACCACCAGCCCAGGCTGACATTGGGGGCGCCGCCCGCGCCCTGGATGAGGATCACGCGCCGGCCCGCCGCCAACGCCGGCTCCACATCGGGCGAGCCGGGATGGGAAATGAGGATCCCCGCGTTCGCCGCCGCGGGCGTGCCGGCTTCCACCAGCCCCGTGTACAGCTTCGCCAGCGCCTCCCGCAGCCGCGCGGAGACCGCAATGCCCGTCCCGTCCGCCGCCTCGCGCCGCGGAAAGAGCCAGAAGTCCCATGCGTTCCGGACGGGGAGGCCGGCGAGCGACACCTCGAGCGTCGCCGCCGCGGGCTTGGTCAGGTCGGGAATCGGGATGGCGATCTGCGCCAGTTCGCGCACCGCGCCCGGCTCGACGGCCGCGCCCGCACACTCGCCGCGCACGAGCACCGCGCCGCCGGCGCGCAGCGTCCACGCGAGTTTCACCGGCTCCGGCAGACGCGGACCGAAATGCGAAATCCAGAGGCGGGCGGGGAGGCTTTCGCCGGACACGGCGATCCGCGGCTCGCGCTCCATCGCAAGAAGCAGCGCGGTCTCCCCGTTGAAGGCGCGGAACGTCTCGGGCGTCGCGCCGTTGGGCTTCGTCTCCCAGAACGCGTTGAACAGCCCCTGGGCGCTGTACGTCTCGCCCTGGCTCACCATCACGTCCACGACGGTCCAGAACGAGTACCCGTCGCAAGCGGGATCCATGCGCGCCGCCTCGATGCCCCGCTTCTGGTAATGGCGCTGCAGCCCGTGCGCGGCGTCCTGGCAGGCATCCCCCCAGCGGCGGTCCAGCCCCGCGGCCGCCAGCCGCCGGTCGCGCAGGTCGAGCGTCACCGGCGGCATCAGCGCGCCGGTGAACCGCGGCTCGAGACGCGGATCGAGTTTCACGCTGAGGTTGAGGTACTCGTGCGCGATGAAGGGCGCGTCGCACGCGAAGCTTCCCGGCGCCCAAACGTTGATCGGGCCGTTCCGGAAGTCGGAGTTCTCCGCGGTGTTCATCGTGCCGTCCTGGTGCAGCACAAGCCGGTCGGGATCCAGGCGCTTCGCCATCCCGTAGACCCTGCGGTCCAGCGGCCGGCCCAGCCGCCCCTCGTTGCCCGTGCAGTAGGTGGCGAGCGACACGTGGCGGCGGTAGTGCGTGACCAGTTCCTCGAGGTCGCGCAGCGGATCGAACGCGAAGGCCTCGGTCGGATAGTCGCCGTAGTAGGGCATCTCCGGCTGAACCAGGATGCCCGCCTCGTCCGCCGCCTCAAAGAACTCGGGGAGTTCGCAGTGCGTGTGGAGGCGCACGTAGACGAATCCCGCGGCGCGCGCGATCCGGAGATGCCGCAGGTGCTCCTCCCGCGAGGCGGGCGACATCAGCGTCAACGGATAGACCGCGTCGTCGCCATAGCCGCGCACGAAGAACGGCGCGTTATTGAGGAAGAACCGGTCGCCGCGAACCTCCAGCTTGCGCACGCCGAAACGCTCAGTCCAGCCGTGCAGCGGCCGCGCGCCGTCGCACAGCTCGAGGTCCGCGTGGTAGAGCGACGGCGCGTCGGGCGACCACGGCCGGAAGAGCGCCAGCGGGATGCGCACCACGACCTCGGCGCGGCCCGTCGCGGGGTCGACCGCCACCTTCCGGACATCCGCGCCCGCGGGCTGGCCGTCCGCCGTCTTCAGCGTCGTCCGCAGCACGGGGTCCGCCGGTGCGTCGGCGGCGCCGTCCCACGCGATCGTCGCATGCACCTCGGCCGCCTGCCCGTCGAAATCGCCCCGGACCCACGCGTAGTCGATCCGCGCATCGGGCGTGGCCTCCAGTTCAACATCGCGGTAGAGCCCGCCGAAGCGATGGACCGCACTGAACAGCCCCTTGCGGCTCGGGACGACGTTGTTCACCTCGGCCACCACGACCGCCTGCGTCCCCGCCTGCACGAGATCCGTGATGTCGTACTTGTACGTGCCGCAATAGGTGTCCACCCAGGCCACCGGCGTGCCGTTGACCCAGAACCAGCCCTGCGACCGCACGCCGCCGATCTTGAGCCAGACGCGCTTCCCGCGCCATGCCTCGGGGATGGCGACCGCCTTGCGGTACCAGGCGTCGCCCTTGTACGCGTGGCGCAGCGGCTTGGCGCAGTGATCCCACTTGCAGTCCCACGAGTCGCCCATGCCCGGCTCGCCGACGCCCTGCGCCTCCCAGCAGCCAGGCACCTGGATCGTGCGCGCACCGGGCCAGGGTTTCGCGTAGAACGCGTTCCACGCCGGGTGCCGCAGCGGAGCCACGGTTTTCGTGATGAACTCCCACTCGCCGCGGAGCGAAATCGACGTCTGCAGCGGCGACCGCACGACGGGATTCACCACCGCCGGCGACGCGCACCGTCCGCCCCACGAGTCGGCCCCCCGCGGCCCGTCCGCGTTCTCGCCGGCCCGGCCCAAACCCGCCGCCCACACCGCCACCGCCAGCGCAGCGGCCGCGGACCGCACATACCCACCGCGCACGACGGAACGGAGCGAAGACACGGGAGAAAATCCGCCCGTCAGCCGGGCCGCGCTGGTGATGTTCATGCCCGCGAGCATGCCACACCCCGCCCCGCCCCGCCAGACCCCGCCGGCCTGGGAGGAAGACGCGGAGAGGAGGAAGGACAGGATTACATGATGGGGAGGATGTACAGGGATTTCGGGTTGCACCCGAGATTGCTTGGAGCCCCATCGCGACTGGCCTATTCTCGCGCCCGATGGAGGCGGGATGCGAAACATGACCGGTGTGAACCGAATCGGAGTGGTTCTGGCCCTGGCCTCGGCCCTGCTGATGCTTCCGGCATCCGCGAGGGCCCAGGCGCCGTCGTCGGGAAGCGCGCCGCCCGAACCTGCGCTCGGCACGTACCACTGGGCGAATGGCACCGCCGGCGTAGACGCATTCGCGGCATGGCTCGGGCGCGACACGGTTTGGGGCCTGGACTTTGTCGGCGGCGAATCGTGGGACAACGTGGGCTGGCCCACCTGGTGGCTCGAGGCGTGGTCGACGTGGGTGAAGGCGCGGCCGGCGCGGCGGCTCGTTCTCTCCATCCCCCTCCTCGCCGGGCCGGTGGATGGGACCGGGCCGACCCAGGGCACCAAGGACGTGGGACGACCGGTATCGCTGGAGAAGGGCGCGGCGGGCGACTACAACCGCCACTTCCGCGACCTTGCGGAGAACCTCGTGCGATACGGGCTCGCCGACGTCATCCTGCGGCCCGCCTGGGAATTCAACGGCGACTGGTACGCGTGGCGGGCGAAAGGCAGGACGGCGGCGTTCGCCGG
>CAYXFW010000049.1:6997-10904 GCA_964464305.1 uncultured Verrucomicrobiota bacterium | reverse complement strand
CATCGTTCGAGATCGAAGCCGGCCGATCCATCTCGCAACCGGATGAGTCTGACGAAGAGACTGCCCGCCTTCATGTTGTAGACAGCCCTCCGTTGCTACCTTTCCGGGCTGAGCCATGTAACTTGAATCACGTCCGGACCGTACTCGATATTGCCGTACGGCCGCCTGTGACTCCGCCCGGACCTCGTCCCGCAGCCCCTTGGGCGCCTCAACCTGCACCCGGTGCCCGAAGCCCAGGATCCGCGGCACCAGGTCGGATGTAGCCGTCACCGGCATCTCCAGCACTACCGCCCAACCCTTCTGGACCTTCACCCTCTGCCTGGGCTGCCACTGCTTTTCCAGGGCGTAGTTCCGCATGGATACATCGAACCGGAGCCGAACCTTGGTCGGTTTGACCGCATCCGGACGCAGGATCTTGCCGAACCGGCCAACCAAGAGGGGCTTCACGTCAAGAAATCAGGGGAAACCGAGTGGCACCCCCGGCGCGGATCGAACGCGCGACATTCGGATTAGAAATCCGATGCTCTGTCCAACTGAGCTACGGGGGCGCTGGACGTGCGGGGGGATCATACGGGGGCGGGGGTGGAATGAAAAGACCGCCGGGGAAGAGGCGGAAGTTTCAGGTTTCAAGTTCCACGTTTCAAGATAGAGTTCGCCGACATGAATGAACGACTCAAGAACCGATGGGTGGCCATCACCGGGGCTTCGAGCGGGTTCGGCGCGGCCGCGGCTGCGGCGTTCGCCGACGTGGGCGCCCACGTGCTGCTCGGCGCGCGACGCGTGGCGAAGTTGCAGGCCGTGGCGGAGGATGCGCGGCGGCAGGGCGCACCGTCGGCGGCCGCACATGCCCTCGACGTGGCGGACACCGGAAGCGTGGAGACCTTCGCCGCATGGGTCCGGTCACAGACGGACCGGGTCGACGTCCTGATCAACAACGCGGGCGGCGCCCACGGTCTGGATCCGATCGCGACCGGACGGGACGAGGACTGGGACGCCATGATCCAGAGCAACGTCCTCGGGCTCCTGCGCGTGACGCGCGCCATCCTTCCGCTGATGGGGAGTCGACCCGGGGCGTGCATCCTGAACATCGGCTCCATCGCGGGACACACGGCCTACGCGGGCGGCGCCGTCTACTGCGCGGCAAAATCGGCCGAGCGGGCCATCACACGCGCCCTGCGAATGGAACTCTGCGGCACCGGCGTGAGGGTCGGCACGATCGACCCCGGGATCGCCGAGACCGAGTTCTCCATGGTGAGGTTCAAGGGCGACGGGGCGCGGGCAGCCAAGGTCTACGAAGGCGCCGAACCCCTGACGGCCGCGGATGTGGCCGAGGCGATGGTCTGGGCCGCAAGCCGGCCGCCGCATGTCTGCATCGACGAGATCGTCATCAAGTGCACCGACCAGGCCGAGGTCTATCGCATCCACCGCCGGCCCGCCCCGCAGGGTTGACCGCGCTTTTGGAATTCACTTCGGACGCGGGGACGGTTACGTTGTCCGTCATGAAGACGATCACCGCTGCCCTGTCCGCCGGCATCCTGCTCCTGTCCTCCGCCGCGACCCCCGCGGCCGACCCGCCCGCCCCGTTTGGGCCGGTACCCTCGGCACGCCAGCTCGCATGGCATGACCTCGAAGTCTACGGTTTCGTCCACTTCACCGTGAACACGTTCACGGACAAGGAATGGGGCTACGGCGACGAGAATCCGCAGGTCTTCGCCCCGACCGCGTTCGACGCCGACCAGATCGCGGCGGCGTTCAAGGCCGGCGGTCTGAAGGGCCTGATCCTCACCTGCAAGCACCACGACGGCTTCTGCCTGTGGCCTTCGAAGTACACCGAGCATTCCGTGAAGCACAGTCCGTGGAAGGACGGCAAGGGCGACATGGTCCGCGAGTTCTCCGACGCCTGCCGCCGCGCCGGGCTCAAGTTCGGCACCTACCTCTCCCCGTGGGATCGCAATCACAAGGATTATGCGACACCCGCCTACATCGAGTACTACCGCAACCAACTCCGCGAACTGCTGACGGGCTACGGCGAGATCTACGAGATGTGGTTCGACGGCGCGAACGGCGGCGACGGCTACTACGGCGGAGCCCGGGAGAAGCGGAAGATCGACAACCGGACCTACTACGATTGGGCCAACACGTGGTCCATCGTGCGCGAACTCCAGCCCGGCGCCATGATGTTCAGCGACGGCGGTCCGGATGTGCGCTGGGTCGGAAACGAGAAGGGCATCGCGGGCGATCCCTGCTGGGCGACAATCAATCGCGACGACTTCCACCCCGGCAGCGCGGACCAGAAACGCCTCAACCAGGGCGACCGGCCCGGCACGCACTGGCTGCCAGCGGAGTGCGATGTGTCCATCCGCCCCGGCTGGTTCTACCACGCCGCGGAGGATGCCAAGGTGCGGACGCCCGAGAACCTGGTCGACCTCTACTTCAAGTCCGTCGGCCGCGGCGCCTCGTTCCTGCTCAACATCCCGCCGGACCGCCGCGGCCTCGTTCACGAGAACGACCTTGCCTCGCTGAGCGGCTATCGCGAGCGGATCGACGCGATCTTCTCCACCAACCTCGCGAAAGGCGCCTCGGCCACGGCGTCCAACACGCGCGGCGGCGATGTCCGGTTCGGCCCCGGGAGCGTCCTTGATTCGAAACCCGGAACCTGGTGGTGCACGGACGACGCGGTCCGCACCGCCGAAATCGCCCTCGATCTCGGCCGCCCCGCGTCCTTCAATGTCGTGAGCCTCCGCGAACCGGTCGCGATCGGCCAGCGTATCGACGACTGGGCCCTCGACGCGTGGCGCGACGGCCAATGGGTCGAGTTCGCCCGCGGCACGGCGATCGGCGCCCGTCGCCTGTGGCGCGGCGCCTCCGACGTCACAACCGACCGCGTGCGCCTGCGGATCCTATCCGCCGCCGCCTGTCCCGCTCTCTCTGAGTTTTCCCTTCACCGCGAGCCCGATGCCCACCGGCCAGCGAAGGCGGGCAGTCCGGCCCCATGATGGGAGCGTAGAGCCGGGAGGGGGGAGCGGAATCGAAGTCCGGGAGCAGACGGCAGAGGTCGGAAGTCAGAGGACGGAATCGAGGTCCGAGGATCCGAGGTCCGATGGCACTTGCCACTCGACACGCTCTTCCCTCGACCCTCGACCCTTCCGTGGTCCGGCGTCCGTCTTCTTTCAGGTTTCAGGTCTCATCCCTCATCCTTCCTCACTCATCGCTCATCGCTCATCGCTCATCACTCTCGTTGCGCCCGCTTCCCCGGCGGGCTAGGATGCGCGGGGCAACTGCGGGGGAGATTCGACAATGCGTATTCGAGCGTTCAATGCGTGGCGGCCGGCGGCGGGGATGGAGGCGGAGATCGCAAGCCCGCCCTACGACGTGGTCGACCGCGCCGAGGCGTTGAAATTCGCCGGGGACAACCCGAAGTGTTTCCTCCGGGTCAGCCGCGCGGAAATCGAGTTTCCTCCGGAGTCCGATCCCTACGCGCCCGCCGTCTACACGCGTGCCGCAACGAACTGGGGATCGTTCGTCGACCGTAGGTGGTTCGCGCACGACCCGGCCCCGGGGCTCTTCTTCTACCGGCAGTCGGTCGGCGCCCATGCGCAGACCGGCGTCGTCGCCCTCTATCATGTCGACGACTACGAACGCGGAATCATCAAGAAACACGAGAAGACCCGGCAGAAGCCGGAGGACGACCGGTCGCGGCACGTCCTGACCACCGGCATCCAGTCGGGGCCCGTCTTCCTCGCTTATCGTGACGAAGCGGCCGTCGCGGCCCTCGCCCAGACCGCCTGCGCGGCCGCACCGCTCTGCGATTTCACCGCGCCCGACGGGATCCGCCACACCGTCTGGCGCGCGCCGGACCCGGAGGCGGTGGTCCGCGCGTTCGGGGCGGTTCCGTGCGCCTATATTG
>CAYXFW010000049.1:0-6987 GCA_964464305.1 uncultured Verrucomicrobiota bacterium | reverse complement strand
CATCGCGCCGCCGCCGGACGCCGCGCCGCCCGCGAGCGGGCGGCCGCCACCCCCGGGGCCGGACCGGACGCCGAATTCAACTGGGTGCTGGCCGTGTTCTTCCCGGCATCCAGTCTCCGCATCCTGGCCTACAACCGCTCCGTCAAGGATCTGAACGGCCTCACGGAGGCGCAGTTCCTGGATGCGGCCCGTTCGCGCTTCGAGGTGGCCCCCGTTTCGGACCCGCTTCCCGCGCGGGCCGGCGAAGTCTGCATGGGGCTGCCCGGCGGTTGGTATCGCCTCCGCTGGCCGGCCCCGGCCGCGGGGGCGGATCCGGTGGCGGCGCTGGACGTCAGCGTGCTGCAGGACCGCCTGCTCGCCCCCGTGCTCGGCATCGACGATCCCCGCAGCAACGAGCGAATCGCGTTTGTCGGCGGCATCCGGGGCACGGCCGAGCTGGAGCGGCGTCTGCGCGACGGACGCGCCTCCGTCGTGTTCTCCGTTCACCCCGTAGGTATCGGCCAGTTGATGGCCGTTGCCGACGCGGACCGGATCATGCCGCCGAAGAGCACATGGTTCGAACCGAAGCTCCGCTCGGGGCTCATCGTCCACGCGCTCGACTAACCCCTCCCCCTGCCTCCGCATCTGCACGTTGGGTGTAACGATCGTTGCACGGAACGTGCACGCGAGGCGGGCTTGCGCGGAGGCGGGGACGGGCGGATGTTCTGGAGGAGGCGGCGAATCATGAAGATGACCCTGATGGCGGTCGTGGTGGCGGCGGGGCTGGCGGTGGCCGGAACGAACCGCGTGTTCAAGGTGCATTCCCTCGGGTTCACGGACACCGCGGCGGCGGAACAGACGGCGCGGAGCATCGTGTCCCCGGGCGGCAACGTCGTCCTCGACACGGCGAACAACCGCCTGTTGGTCTTCGCCACGGACGCGGAACACGCACAGTTGGCCAAGCTGTCGGCGGAACTGTCCGCGCCGCCGAAGGTGGTCCGCATCGAGGTGCGTCACAGCGGCAGCGGGCGGCAGACGGAGCGCGGCGGATCGCTCGGGGTCTCCGGCGGCGTGGTCCTCTCGCCGGGCGGGAACTCGGGGAGGCTCCGGCTGAGCCCTTCGCTGACGCACACGACGACGGACACTCGCGACAACACGGTGCAGACGCTGACGGTCTCCAGCGGACGGTCGGCCACGCTGCACGTCGGCGAAGATGTCCCGTACGTCGGATGGCTCATCACACGGGCGATGGACTGGGGCCTCCTGCAAGGCGTCATTCAGTGGCAGAAAGTCGGCGCATTTCTCGCGGTGGAGCCGACGGTGATCGGCGAGGGCCCGCAGGCGTTGATCCGCGTGCGCCTGACACCGGAACTGAGCGGAATCGTCGACGGCAACCCGTACCGGCTGCGGTACCAGCGCGCGACCACAGAGGTCGTCGTGGCGCCCGGGCAGACGATCCAGGTCGGCGGGGCGACGCAGGATCGCGAATTCTACTCCCGCTTTCTGATTGGCATATCCCAGGGCGGAGATCATCATGTCGTGAGTATCGAACTGACGCCGACGATCATCGAGATGGCCGCCCCGCCGGGCGCGTCGCCCCGGTGACCCACGGTGGAGGCAGGGAGGCGCGATGAGGTTTTGCACCCTTTCAACCCGGGTCCGGGATCGGAGTGCCGGGATCGCAGGCTGGGGCCGCGCCGGTCTTGGGATTGCGGTGTGCATGGTGACGCTGGCGGTGTTCCGGGCTCCGGCGGACGCACCGGGCTCGGGCATCCCCTATTGCCCGATCGTCGACGGCGGTCGCGACTCTCTGGCCGCCATCTCCCTGGGGCTCGCGCCCGACGAGGCGATCGCGGGCGCCGCCGCGGACTTCGGATTCCTGGAGACGATCGGGCGCGTGTCCCTGGGCTACTACCGGACGTCCATGGGTGATTTTGACCTCGCGCTGGGCGGTCGATTCTGGATCGCAACCGGCGGCGGTTACGGCCTCCCCGATTCCTTCGGCCAGGGGTTTGTCCGCATCCGGTGGGAGCTCCGCACAACGCAGGGTCTCACGCTTCGCACGGACGCCCTACCGGGTATGTATTCCGGATCGTCGCATCTCGAACTGGACAACTTCAACGTGCCGTTCGCCCTGTCCGGCATCCAGGCGTTCAACAAGGTCTTCGCCGTCCAAGGCGGCGTCCACATCCATCCCGGGTACGCCTTCGACCCGATCGTCGGACTCCGGTACGCCCCGCACCGGGACCTCACGCTCGATCTCGCGTATCCGGAAACCCGCATCCGCTGGAACGTGCACCCGGTCCTTGCCTTGGTCGGCGGCTACCAGGTCAACCGCATGTGGCACTTCTCCCTCGACGACGACGACCCCAGCGACAATCTGACGATCCGCGACCACCGGCTCTACCTCGGCGCGGACTTGAAGCCCGGCGGTTTCATGACATTCACGGTGCGCGCCGGCAGGCTGCTGAGCCGTGAAATCGACTACTCCCCGGGCCCGGAAGCCGATGTGGCCGACGGGTTCTTCTTCGCCCTCGGCATCGCCGGCGAGTTCTGAACGGGCGGCGCAGGACAGGCCGGGCGGCGTTGTCCGGCACTGTTCGCGCCTGGCCTCGATGGCCTGAATGTGATCCGGGCGTGAACCGCGCGGGCAAACCGTGTACAAACGGCCGGAGATGCGCGGTTTCAGATCCATATCGGTCTGGCTTGCTGCGGCAGCCATGGTGGTCGCAGGCGACGGCTCCCGTGCCGACGCCGGGGAAACGGCCGGCGGCGACGTGCCGGTCGCGCCCATCGCGCCGTCCATTCACGGCATCTGGACCAACGCGCTCGTGCTGCGCACGGCGGCTGCGGAGGCGGTCGTGGTCCCGGATATCGGTCGCGTCTGTTCGTTCGCGCCGGCGGACGGATCCAACGTGCTGCACGTCGCGGCGGTGCTCGATCCCGGGGCCACCGGCCGCCGGGGCGGCGCCGGATCGTGGCGGGACTTCGGCGGACTCTGGGGCTGGCCCGTTCCCGAGGAAATCTGGCCGCGAATCCGCGTGGAGGGCGGCAGTCCGGATGCCCTGTTCGAGGGACGGCGCTGGGCCGGCCGCGCGTGGCGGACGGCGGACGGCGCCGCGGTATGCTCGATGATGCTGGACTACGGCGCCCCGCTGAACCTGCGCGTCACGCGGATCTTCCGCCTCGGCCGGATCGCGGCGTCGTTGGAAATCCGCGAGCGGGTCGAACGGACGGGTCCCTCGATCATCCCCGCAGGACCGTCGATCGTCGCCCGCATTGCCGCGCCGCAACGACTCGTTTTCCCCGCGGACTCCGAGGTGGAGCCCGCGGTCCGGCCCGTCGCGTTCGGACCGCCCCCGGCCTTCGCCCTCACCCGCACGCCGGACTCGGTCGTCTACCACGTCGACCTCGGCGGCGAGCACCGCATCGCCGCCGCGACGCCACGCCCGTGGGTCGCCGCGGAGTTGCCACGGCACATGGTGCTGCTCCGCGCCGCCGCGGGCGACTCGAATGCCGTCCCCCGACCGGCCGCCTATGTCCACCGCGGTGCGGCGTATGCGGAACTCGAGATTGCCACAGCCGGCAGGCCCCTCCGCGACGGCGAGGCGATCGAGCTGACCGTATTCCTCGAGTGCTTCCCGGAACCCGCGGGACTCGACGCCCGCGCGCTGGCGGTCCGCACGCGCCTGCTCGCCGGCGAGGGAGAGGCGGCGGCCGTGCCGTGACGGCCGCGACTCCATCCGACCGCTCGGGCGTCCTCCGGTCCGCCGGGGTCGTCGCCGGGCTCACCACGATCAGCCGCCTTCTTGGCTTCGGCCGCGACATTCTCCTCGCGGGACTCTTCGGGACATCGGCGGCCATGTCGGCCTTCGCCGTGGCGTACCGGATCCCCAACCTGTTCCGCGCGCTATTCGGCGAAGGCGCGCTCTCGGCCGCCTTCATCCCGGTCTTTGTCGAAAGCCGGCAGCGCGAGGGCGACGTGGCGGCGTGGCGGCTGGCCCGCTCCGTTTTCAGCCTGGTGGGCGGCGTGCTCCTGATCCTTGTCATTGCCGGCATCGTGGCGGCGGGGTTCGTCCTGGCAGGCAACGGCCTGAGCCCGACGGCCCGGCTGACGTGGTCCCTGTTGCGGATCATGCTGCCCTACCTGCTGTTCATCTGTCTCGCGGCGGTATCGATGGGCGCACTGAACGCCTTCCACCATTTCGCGGTGCCCGCGGCGACGCCGTGGATCCTGAACGTCGTCCAGATCGCCGTCATGCTGTTCGTCTGCCCGCGCGTCGGGTCGACGCCGGAACAGCAGATCTTCGCCGTCGCCTGGGGAGTCCTGGTGGCCGGCGTTCTTCAATGGGCCGCCCAGGTTCCCATGCTCTGGCGCATGGGCGCCGACCTGCGTCCGGGGATCGACGTTCACGACCCGCGACTGGCGCGCGTCCTTCTGCTGATGGGCCCCGCCGCGCTCGGCCGCGCCGCATCGCAGTTCAACGTCTTCTTCGCGACGATGCTCGCCGTCTCCATCGGCGAGTGGGCCGCGGCGGCGCTGTATTTCAGCGAGCGGCTGATCTATCTGCCGCAGGGTATCTTCGCGACGGCGCTCAGCACGGTTCTGCTCCCGCTCTTCTCGGGCCACGGCGCCCAGCATGACCTCAAGGGCATGCGCGATGCCGTCAACCACGCCACGCGCATCATCCTGTTCGTCATGCTTCCCGCCGCCGTCGGTCTGTTCGTGCTGGCGGAACCCATCCTGCGAATGAGCTTCGAGTGGCGGAATTTCGGGCCGGATTCGACCCTTCTGACCGCCCGCTCGCTGCGCGTCTATTGCGGCGGGCTGATCTTCTTCGGCCTCGGCAAGGTCGTCGTCCCCGCGTTCTACGGCATGCAGGACACGAAGACGCCGGTCCGCGTCGGCCTGATCACGGTGCTGGCCAACCTCGCCATGAGCCTGACGTTCCTCTGGACCTGGCCCCTCCACTACAAGCACGCGGGGCTCGCCTTCTCCGTCGTCGCCGCGGAGGCGCTCAACTGCCTCATCCTGACGCGACTTCTGGAGAAGCGGCTCGGCCCGCCCGATTGGAATGCCATCGGCCGCAGCCTGGCGCGCGATCTGACCGGATGCGCGCTGCTGGCCGTGACCGCCTTCTTCGCGGAGGCCGGCGCGCGCGAACTGGCCCTCCATGCCGGCCTCGCCCCGAAGCTCGCCCAGATCGCGGGTGTCGTCGCCGGACTCGCCGCCGGCATCGCCACCTATTTTGCCTCCGCCCGCCTGATGAAGTCCCCCGAACTGACCGACTTCATCACCGCCTTCCGGGGCCGCAGGCGGAGAACCGCCCGGACCTGATTCCGGATTGCGACGGGGCCTACGCCGGCGGTGGCGGCGCCCCGGCCGGAGCGTCGGCGGTCGGATCCTCGTCCTCGGGCTCCACCGAGGTGACGGAGACGACCTTGTCCCCCTCCTCGAGGTTGATGATCCGCACGCCCTGCGTGTTGCGGCTGATCACGCGGACGTCCGGCACGCCGATCCGGATCATCTGACCCTTCTCGGTGATGAGCATCATGGCGTCGGTTTCGCGCACCGCGTGTGCGGCGACGATCGGGCCGTTGCGGTCCGAGGTCTTCATGGTGATGACGCCCTTCCCGCCGCGGCTCTGGGCGCGGTGCTCGTCGAACGACGTCCGTTTGCCGTACCCGTGCTCCGAGATGCACAGCAGGGTCGCGGTGGCGTCGACGACCCCGATGGCGACCACCGCATCGTTCTCCCGGCCGAGCTCGATGCCCCACACGCCGACGGTGTCGCGGCCCTGATCCCGCATCTGGTCCTCGTGGAACCGGATGCTCATCCCCTGGCGTGTCGCCAGCAGGATCTCGTTGTTGCCGCCGGTGAGACGGACGCCGATCAGCCGGTCGCCCTCCTCGATCTTGATCGCGATGATGCCCCCGGCACGCGGGTTGGCGAATGCGGCGAGGTTGGTCTTCTTGACGATGCCCGACTGCGTCGCGAAGACGAGGAATTGCGTCTCCGGGAACTCCCGCACGGGGATCAGGTCGGCGATCTTCTCGTCGCCGCCGATTTCGAGGAAGTTCACGATCGCCTTGCCGCGCGCGTTGCGCGAGGCCTCCGGCACCTCGTGGACCTTCTTCCAGTAGACGCGCCCCTTCTCCGTGAAGAACAGGAGCGAATCGTGCGTCGAGGCCGTGAACACGTGCTCGACGTAGTCCTCCTCCTTGGTCTCCATGCCCATCACGCCCTTGCCGCCGCGGCGCTGCTGGCGGAAGGTCGTCACCGGCATCCGCTTGATGTAGCCGCCGTGGCTGATCGTCAGCACACAGCCGCGGTCGGCGATCAGGTCCTCGATGGCGATCTCGCCCTCGTCGGGCACGATGGCGGTCCGCCGCTCGTCGGCGTGATGCTTGCGGAGGTCGAGCAGGTCCGTGCGGATCTCGAGATAGATCTTCTTCGGATTCGCGAGCAGGTCCTCGAGACGGTTGATCTCCTTGAGCAGCGCCTCGTACTCCGCCTCGATCTTGTCGCGCTCGAGGTTCGTGAGCTGGTAGAGCCGCATGTCGAGAATGGCGTTGGTCTGGATTTCGGACAGGCTGAACTTCTTCATCAGCGCCAGCCGCGCCGCGTCGCGGTCCTTCGACTCGCGGATGACCCTGACCACGGCGTCGAGGTGGTCGAGGGCAATCTTCAGCCCCTCGAGGATGTGGGCGCGCGCCCTGGCCTTGTCGAGTTCGAACCGGAACCGCCGGCTGAACACGTCGAACCGGTGGTCGATGAAACACTGGAGGAGCTCCTTCAGCGTCATGACCTTCGGCCGGCCGTGGTCGATCGCCAGCATGATCGCGCCGAACGTGCTCTCGAGCGCCGTGTGCTGGTAGAGATTGTTGAGCACCACGCGCGGAATGATGCCGCGCTTCAGGTCGATCACCACCCGGATGCCGTCCTTGTCGGACTCGTCGCGGATGTCGGAGATGCCCTCGATCTTCCGGTCGTTGACCAGGTCCGCG
>CAYXFW010000048.1:3121-11121 GCA_964464305.1 uncultured Verrucomicrobiota bacterium | reverse complement strand
AGGCGGTGGCGGATGTCGTCGACGATCTGGAGCCACTGCGTTCTCTTGACGGGCAGTCCGGAAACCGTCTCGATGTTCGCCTGGATTTCCGCAATCTTCTTTTCCTTTTCCGCCAGCCGGGACTCGACATCCCGCAACTGCGCCACCTGGCTGCGCAGCGTCGCGTGACGGGCGCTGCCGAGCTTCGCCAGACGGTGGAAGTCCGCGGTCCAGAGCCCCAGCAACACCAGCACGCCGGCCATGGCCACCACGAAGAAGGGCTGCCGGCGGTGGAAGGTCTCGTCCTTGACGTATTTCGGCGGCAGCAGGTTCAGCTCGATCGGACATCCCAGCGAGCGGCGCAGCGCGAGGCCGACCACCTCGCCCATCAGGTGCGCCTTGGCGCCGATTTCCGCCGCGTCGATCGCACTGCTGACCGACACGTTGGCGAACGGGTTCATGTACTCGACGTCGATGTGCAGCTTCTCCTTAAGGAAGGAGTCGGTATAGGCGATGATCGCGGTGCCGCCCGTGAGAAGAGCCAGGTCGGGCTCGCCGCCGGATTGCTGCGTGCGGTAGAAGTTGATCGACCGCGTGATCTCCGTGTGGAGCTTGGTCATGACCGACCGGACGGTCTTGGACACCTTGTCCGCCACCTGGCTGGCCGGCGCTTCGTAGGCCCCGCCGAAGGCCACGAAGGCATGCGTCTTCTTCAGCTTCTCGGCATCCTCGTAGGAGAGTTCGAACTCCCGCATGATCTGCTGGGTGATCGTGTTGCCACCGACCGGAATGCTGCGGTTGAAGACCCGGTTCTCCTCGATGAAGATCAGGTCGGTCGAGCGCGCGCCCATGTCGATGACGAGCGTACACTTGGGCATCTGGGCGTAGTTGTACCGGGTCGCGTTGTAGATCGCCATCGGCGCGACGTCGATGAGCTCAGGGTGCAGGCCCGCCTTCTGAATCGCCTCGACGATCTGCTCGATGATCTCGGACTTCATCGCCGCCAGCATCACGTCGACCTCGCCGACGCCGGAGCCGATCAGCTGGTAGTCCCAGACCACCTCGTTGATCGGGAACGGGACGTTCTGCTGGGCCTCGTACTGCACCATCTGCAGAATCTTGTCGCGGCCCACCGGCGGCAGCTTGACGAAGCGCGAGAACACCTGCTGTCCCGGAACGCTGATCAGGACCGGCCGGCCGGCGGGAATCCCGAGCTCGGCCATCATGTCCTGGAGGCCGAGCTGGAGATCGGTCAGGCGGTGATCCTCGTTGGCCGGGTCCGCGTTGAGATCCCGGACCGCGTACCGGATCAGCTCGAGCCCCCCGCCCCTCTGCGGCAGGAAGCACCCGAGTTTCAGGCTGCTGGCGCCGATGTCGAGCGCCAGAATCGTGTCGGAGCGAAGCATGGCAGGGCCCCCGGTTACCTGGTCGAACGCGGCTTGACCATTTCGAAAGCGTCGTAATCCAGATGCGCAAACGGCGTGTCCTTCGGCATCAGGATGTGCCCTTCCTTCGGCGAGAGTTGCGCGATCCATTTCTGGTAGCCCGGGTCCGTCGAATCGGCGCCGACGGGACGGCCCTGATACCGGACCTCGACCGCACAGCCCTCGACCTTGCCGTACCGCCGCAGCAGGGAGGGATGGAGAAAGGCATGCGCCCGGTGCTTGCCCCGCGCGAGATGCACGAACGTCTCCTCGTTCTTCAGCAGGATGAACGGCTCCTTCGGATCGCCCGTCTTGACCAGGGTGTAGAAGGTCAGCGTGATCTCGTCCGTCCACTCGGGCTTCGTATCGTAGTCGCACACGATCTGGAACCAGTCGGCCTTCTTGGGGTTGATCGAGGTGTACGACTTGGCCTGCACCTCGGGCGAGCGGACGACCCCACCCGTCACCTTGACCGCGCCGAGAGGGTTGGGCGCCTGTGCGGGCGCAGGCGTGGCATTCCACGTTGCCAACAGTACGGCGGCGACCGTTCCCCTCACCAACCGATGATCGACGAGCATGGCCGTGCTCCTTCCCTGTTCGCTGCGCGGGTTTCGACCCGCCGCGGCATTCTTACTCCATCCTCATGCGCGAGTAAAAGAGAAAAAGCTCCCGGGTTGCCCCGCGGCGCGGCGCCCGCTACGATCCGCCGCGTTCCGGAGGACCCCGATGCGCATCTACAACCTGTTTCCGAGGCTCGCCGGGACGATGCCCGCGTGGCCCGCCCGGTTCGAACGCGCCGCCGGGATGGCGTTCGACTGGATCTTCCTGAATCCCGTCCAGAAACCCGGCCGCTCGGGCAGCATCTACTCCGTGGCGGACCCGTTCGACATCGATCCGGTCCTCGTCGACCCCGACGGCCCCGCGCCGGCGGCGCAACTCCGCGGCGCGATCGACGCCGCGCACGGACAGGGCCTGCGCGTCATGGCCGACCTCGTGATCAATCATTGCGCCGCCGATGCCCCGATCGTGCGCGAACACCCGGAGTGGTTCCGGTGGCGGGACGGGGAGGTCGAGCATCCGGGGTGCGACGAAGACGGCACGCGCGTCGTCTGGAGCGACCTCGCCCGCTTCGACTACACCGGCACGCGCGACCGCGCCGGCCTCGCGGACCACGCGGGACGCATCGTCGCCCACCTCGCGGCCCTCGGCTTCGACGGCTTCCGCTGCGATGCCGCCTACCAGGTGCCCGGCGAGGTGTGGCGCACCCTGCTGGACCGCGGCCGCGCCCTGCGCCCCGGACTCGTCTTCGCCGCCGAAACGCTCGGCTGCACCGCCGACCAGACCCGTGCCACCGCACGCGTCGGGTTCGACTTCGTGTTCAACAGCGGAAAGTGGTGGGACTTCAACAGCCCCTGGCTCATGGAGCAGTACACGCTCGTCCGCGAGACCTGCGCGTCGATCGGCTTCCCCGAAAGCCACGACACGCCGCGGCTGTTCGAGGAAACGGGCGGCAATGTCGACGCCATGAAGCAGCGGTACCTGTTCGCGGCGCTCTTCTCCGCGGGCGTCCTCATGCCCGACGGATTCGAGTTTGGCTTCCGGCGCCGGCTGGATGTCGTCCGCACGCGCGCCGCCGACCGGGAGCCGCCCGCCTGCGACCTCACCGGCTTCATCCGCCGCGCGAACGAACTGAAGCGCGACCATGTCGTCTTCCGCACGGAATGCCCCGCGCATGTCATCCCTTGGGAAGATCCCGACATCCTCCTGCTGTGGCGCGGCGCCGCCGGGAGCAACGAAGAGGCGCTGCTCATCCTCAACAAGAGCGTCCACCATCGCCGGCACTTCCACGCCCCCTCCCTGCGCCCGCTCGTCCAGTCCGGCGCGCCCCTCCGGTGCGTCTCGCCCGAGAACCCGCTGCCCCATGTGCCGGAGCCGTTCGACTACGAGCTCCGCCCCGGCGAGGGCGTGGTCCTCGTCGCGACGCGGTGAGCCGGCACGGACCGCAATCCGGTTTCCTCCCGCGGAGCGTTGAACGAAATGCGCGCAGGCAGGTCTGTACCCCCGTGACGCAGGCATGCGGGACCCCGGGTCCCGGGAAGGAGCCGGAACGATGAAACGGATGTTGGGAATTGCACTGGCGGGCCTTGCGATGGCCTCGGGCGCGTGGGCGAAGGATGTGGCGTATCTCGGCGTGGCGACGGAACCGCTGGATCCGATGACCGGCCGCCACCTGGGGCTGGGCGAGGGCATCGGGCTGGCCGTCGCCTACCTCGACGCGGCGGGCGTTCTCACCGGCAAGGTCGAGGAGGGCGACATCCTCCACAAGTTCAACGACCAGCTCCTGGTCAGTCCCGAACAGCTGGCGATCCTTGTGCGCCGGGAAGCGCCGGGAGCGAAAGCCAGCGTGACGGTTCTGCGCAGCGGCAAGAGCGAGACGGTCGAGGTCAAGCTCGGCGCCATCGACCGGGCCAAGATCCAGCCCGTTCGACCGCAGCCGGGATGGAACGGGGGCTGGGGACCGAATGTCTTCCCCATGCCGGACCCCGGGCGCCCGGGACCCGACCTGCGCGAATGGATGAACGACCACCGGCGGCAGATGCGTCCGTGGCACGGCGACCGCCCCGACGCACAGGCGGAGGACGACGCCCCCGATGAGCCGGCCGCCAAGCCCGGCCGGCCCAGAGCGGAGGTTCATTCGAGTTCGACGAGCATCGTCTCGGAAACCCGCGACGGTGTCACCGTGACGCTGACCCACCGCGACGGCGCGAAGAGCGCGAAGATCGAGAAGGACGGCAAGGTCGTCTTCGACGGGCCGATCAACAACGAAAAGGACCTCGGCAAGGTTCCCGAGGAATTCCGCGGGCGGCTCGGGGACATGCAGGACAAGGTCAGGGTCGAGATCCGCACCCGGAGCGAACCCAGGCCCGCGCCGCGCGGTGGCGGCCGGGGTAACATCCTGTAGAAGCGCACACAGATTCCTGCGAACGGGCCGCCGTCCCTCCCTCCCCCTCCAACCCGGCTGCCCGTTCGCTTTTTCCAACCCTTGGACGACCGGCACCCGCCGGCGTCCAAGGGTTGGAAACTTGCGTTCACCGAATGGCGGGACGATACTGCCGCGGGAGATGAGCCATGTCGGATCTCTTCTTCAAGTGTCCGGGATGCGCGACGCAGATCGAGGCCCCCGACGATCTCGCCGGGGCGGCGGTCAACTGCCCCGAGTGCGACCGGATTCTCCGCGTGCCCGGCGAGGCGCGCACGCACGAGGAGTTCGTCTTCGCATGCCCCTCCTGCGGCCAGTCCATCGATGTCCCCGTCGATGCGGCCGGCTTGCACCTTCCGTGTCCGGGCTGCGGCGCGAAGCTCGACGTGCCCGAACCCCCGGCTCCGCCGGAACCGGTCGCGGCGGTTCCCCAGTTTTCCGCCGACGCGGAAGTCGCCGAAGAGGAGAAGAAGGGCTCGACCGCGCGAATCGATCTTCCGGCGGGCGACAGCGCGCCGCCGCCGCAGATGCGCACGGTGCTGATCAAACGCAGCCACGGCGTGCAGAAGGGCGAGATTCCTCTCGTTCCCGTGACGCCGGCCGGCGACGGGGAGCCCCCTCCCCGCGCGCACAAGGGCGGCTTGTTCGGGTGGATGAGGCACTAGGCCCGCGGCGTCGCGCGGGGTTTGCGAGTCCGGGCTACAACTGCCCCGTCGCCTCCTGCAAGCGGGTCCACTCGTCGAAATACGCGGAGGCCCATTCGCCGTCCGGCGCCTCCGCGAGGTCCATCAGCAACTGGCGGACATGTTCCTGCTCCTCGTCGTACTGTTCGCGCGTGAACCGGCCGCTGACGCTCGCGAGGCGGAGCCAGAGAAGATACGTCGACAGCGCGTCGCAGCAGTTGTACTGCACGATGGCCTTCCACTGCCCCGCCAGCCACATGTGGGCGACTTGTTCGCCGGCGGCGCCGAACTTTCCGGGGATGCCCGAGAGGGAGGCCATTTCGTGGAGCGAGACGGCGCCCTTGCCCCACGACGACAGGAGTTCCATCAGGTCGAGGTTCCAATCGTTCTGGTTGCGGCGGTCGAGGTAGTCCGGGCTGGCCTCCCACGGTTTGTCCGGCCGCCGGCAGAACTCGGCGACGGGCAGTCCCAGGACGACGGCGCGCTGCGTCAGGATGCGAAGGTCGGACGCCTGCGAGTTGAACCCGACGAGCTGGGGCTTGTGCTTGCCCACGGCGTCGAGGAAGCGGCCGACGATGGCGGCCTCCGCGCTCTGGGCCGGATCGGCGCAATCGCGCGGCAGCCAGACCAGGTCGAGCTTCGTCTGGCCGCCGACGCTCCGGCGCTGCACGGCGGCGATCGAGAGAATGCGGCACATGACGGTCTTGAGAAAGGGGAACGGATCCTCGTCCGTCGCCCCGTTGCGTTTCCACATCTCCGCGAGGACCGCGGCGTCGGGAAGGTCCGGGGGCAGTCCGTACAGGATCCGGCCGGCCGCGGGATCGGGCGCCCACTCGGTGTCGAACGCCCACACGGTGTCTCGAATCGGTCTCAGCATGATGGGTTACTCCGGGGCGGCGAGCGTGGCGTCGTGCAGCGCCGCGGCCGGTCCCCTGCCGTAGTGGTCGGCGAGACGCCGGTCGGGCGGGATGGACTGCCTGCATTTTTCCAGCCAGAGCTCCAGCTCCGTCCGTTCCACGGGCTTGCTGAAAACATCGGCCTTCAGACTTCTCGCCCTTTCCGCGACCTCGGGCGTCAGGAACCCGGAGATGAGCGCGATATGGCGGCATTCGCACTTGCGTGCGCGCAAATGCTCGATCAAATCAAGCCCGGACATGCCGGGCATGTTGTGGTCCGTAAGGATGGCATCCGCGCACACCTCGCCGGGACCGCACGCGCACGGCCCGTCCTGCGGGACGCAGGCCGCGGCGCCGCGGAACACTTCCACATCGTAGCCGCAGCGATGGGCAATGGCCGAGAACACCCTGCGGATCATCGGTTCGTCGTCGATCACAAACACCCGAACCCTCATGGCGCCTTCTCCTCGACCCTCCGCGCGCATGATGCGGCCCGGGGGGTGGAGGCACAAGCAGAAAACGGCAGGGCGAAGAATGAAGTTTCAGGTCTCAAGTTCCAAGTTTCAGGGCGGCTTGAGTCGCGGGGCGCAGGGCGCGTAGGATGGTCGGGTGAATTCGACCCGGAATTCCACGCCGGAGGAGGTGGCGGAGCGGCTGGCCGGCCTGGCCGCCGCGCTGCCGGCCCGGGGTCGCGTCCTGATCGTGCCGCACGACTGCCCCGACCCCGACGCGCTTGCGACGGCGGGCGCCCTGCACCTGCTGTTGGAGCGGCGGTTCGGGCTTCGCAGCCGGATCGTGTTCGGCGGCATGGTGACGAGGGCCGAGAACCGCGAACTGGTGCGGCACTTCCGGTACCGGCTGGCCGGGCTCGAATCGATCCGGGTGCCGCGCAGGTCCATTCCGGCGCTCTTCGTCGACGCGCGGCCGGGGTCGGGCAACGTGACGGCCCCCCGCTGGATGAAACCGGTGGCGGTCTTCGACCACCACCCGACACCCCGCGGCTGGACCCCTCCGCCGGGAGCCTTCGCCGACGTCCGGCCGGCGATCGGCGCGTGCGCGAGCCTCCTGTACGAGTATGTGGCCGCATGCGCCATCCCCATTCCGTCCTGGCTGGCCTCGTGCATGGTCTACGCGATCGAGACCGAGACGGTGGACTT
Source organism: uncultured Verrucomicrobiota bacterium (assembly GCA_964464305.1). GTDB lineage: Bacteria > Verrucomicrobiota > Kiritimatiellia > PWTM01 > PWTM01 > VGWF01. Next base: position 4,002 of record CAYXFW010000048.1, on the reverse strand, counting down.
CACCCGCGGCGGTTCGCCGGTGGACCGCGAGGCCGTTCTCGCCCTGCTGCCCCGCGCCAGCCTGCGTATCCTGGGCGACATCAAACATGCGCCGCTCCCGCAGATGTATTTCGCGCAGTTGCAGGAGGCCATCGCCAACGCGCGGCTCTACGGCCGAGTGGCCTGGAGCCACCTGGCGGAGGCGCCCCACCCCGAGATCGTTCCGGAGATCGCGGACCGCCTGGCCCGGATCGAGCGGATCTCGTTCAGCTTCTGCACGGGATTTCACAACGACGCGCTGGTGATTTCCGTCCGCAGCAACCGCCGCGACGCACAGTGCGGGGCGATCGTCCGCGCCGCCGTGGGCGGCCTCGGACCGGCCGGCGGTCACGACCGGATGGCGGCGGGATCGATTCCGGCGGAGGGCCTGGACGCGGAGGCACGGGAGGCCCTCGTGGAACGTGTCCGAAATGCGCTTCTGAAGAGGATGGAACGCCGCAGTCCGTTCCGGTCCGGGTCGGGAGACCGGCCCGCGCGACGCCTCGCCCCGGTCCGCACGGAAGAGCCCGCCCGGGATGTCGAAGCCGGAGAAGGCACGCCCCCGGGATAGAACGCGGGACCGCGGGGCGGAGGTTACGGAGCGGCGGAGAAGTCGACGGGCTTGGACGGGATCTTGCCCCGGATCGCCTCGCGGTAGAAGGCGTCCTTGTCCTCCGCGGCCAGGAGGCCGTCGACGATCGCCGGATCGACCTTTTCGTAGTCGATCGCCTCGCCCGCCCGCGTGACGACCGTCAGGGTCATCGGCGTTTCATCGTACCGGATGCTGTAGATCTCCGCGGTTCGCAACGCGACGAACCGGGACCCGCCGCCCGTCGTGGCCAGACACCCTGCCAGCGCAAGGG
>CAYXFW010000048.1:0-3111 GCA_964464305.1 uncultured Verrucomicrobiota bacterium | reverse complement strand
TCCTAGGGATAACGGGCGTAAGTATCGCACTTGCCCCCTGCCAGCGCAAGGGCCGCGCAGGCCAGGATCCCCGGAACCGCCCGCTTACGTGTCAGCCGTTTCATCGTTTTCCGCCTCCCGACGACCGGAGGATACCACGCCCCCCACGCCACGCAAGCGCGCCCCATGCAGGCGCCCCGTCCATGTCCCTCTTCAGCGGAATCGGACCCGACATGCACCCCGCCGTTCCGACCTCTTGCTCCTGCGAAGAAAAAACGAAAAAAAGTTGCAATCCGTCGAGGGCGCGCTAGGATGTCCGTGGAAGAGCGTGCGTACGTTTATCTCATGGGTTCCTCACCCTGACCTCCTTGGCGTACGCCGCTCTTCTTTTTTGTTGCCCGAGCCGGCGGCGGTTTCTTCAGGGTGACGGCGGGGACTTTCCGCCGTTCTGGATCACATCCAACGCGATCCTCGCGCGCTGCGAAAGCTCCGGGTAGTCGACGGAATAGGTCTTGACGAATTCCTCGAACACATAGGCCGCTTCCGCGGGGCGGCCCTGCCGGTGGAGGGTCAGCCCCAGATTGTACAATCCGTGAAGGGAGCTGACCTCCTCGGCCAGGGCCTTGCGGTACTCGGTCTCGGCCTCGGTGAAGAGGCCGGAGCGGAAGAGCGCGTTGCCGAGAAGCACGCGAATCGTACCGTCGCCGGGGCCCGTCCCGGAAAGGAACTCCCGGTAAAGCTGGATCGCACGGGCATAGTCGCCGGCGCGGTGACACTCCCGTGCGAGGTTGAGGGACGCCTCGGCGGAGGATCCCGGGGGGGAGTGGCGGTAGAGGGTAAACGCGCCGATGCCGATCAGGGCGAACGCCGCGAGGCCGATCACGGCGGCCGCCAATCCCCGGCGATGGGCCTCCATCCACGTCGCCACGCGGCCCGCGCGGCTGTCGGCGGCACCGGGCCGCTGCAGCATGGCCACGGCGGTGGCGGCGGCCATGACGCTCGATTCCGCGGCGGGCGACGGGGTGTCCCGAAGCGCCGCCGGACCGAAATCCGCGGGCAGCCGGCCGCTGCGCGCGAGTTCGCCGGCCAGGAAATCGAGCATGCGCCCGCGGTACGTTGACGCCGGGATCCCGGTGCGACCGGCGCGAAGCGCCGCCCAGATGACGGCTTGGTGCCGTGCGGGAACCGGCGGCGCGGAGGGATCGTCCGCCCAGCGCTCCCACAGGGGGATCCCGGGGTCCGCGCGGAGCGGCGTGCCGGAGAGAAGACGTTCCTGCAGGAGATCGCGGGCCTCGCCGGGAAGACCGCGGATCAACAGCGGCATGAATGCGGAAAGCGTCACGCGGCCGAGCGGCGCCCCGGCTTCGTCCCGGTCCGGATAGGTCGCGGACGCCGGATCGCGGAAGTAGGCCTCCAGCGTGCGCTCGTAGAGCCGAAGCCGGGCGCGGAAGCGAAGCTCGGACGCGCCGCCGGCGCCGGCACGGGACGCGAGCGAAAGCACGGCCTCGATCTCGGCGGCGATCATCGCGGCGAGGTCGGCGGAGAGAACGCCCTCGTCCCAGACATCCGGCAGGAAGGACTCCTCCCGGGCCCGCCACCTCGGCCGCCCGGATCCGTCGGGATCGTGGTGCGCAAGGGTTCGCTCCAAGTACGATTCCAGCGCGGGGAGGACAACGGCGACAAAATCGGGGTGCGGGGGATCGCCGGCGGCGAGGTCCGCCGCAACCGCGATCAACGGCCACGGCGGATGGGCATCCGGGGCAAACCCGTCCGACCGGACCCGCCGCGGCAACGCACCATCGGAATCCTGCGCGGCCAGCGCGGACAGAACGAGGTCGCGCGCGACAGCCGGGTCGACGGCCGACCATGCCGCGCACAGCGGGAGCATTTCATTGAGGTCGATCTCGTCGCCCGCCGGGCCGTCGGCCGGACTCCACCGCGCAGGGAAGATCCCCTCGGGGGCCCGCAGGCGCGACGCCAGAACGTCGCAGGCGTGGGCCCACAGCGGCGCACCGTCCGGCGGGCGTCCGCCGTCCGGCGCGCGATCGTCGCGGCTGTTGGTCTCCATCATCGGTCGAAGCCCCGCGATCGTCCGCGGCGCGTGGCGAGTATTGCGGAAGCCCCCGCGGGGGGCAAGCCTTCAGGCGGCCATGCGCATGGCGATGCCCTTGGCATCTGCCTCCGGCGGTGTTAGACTAGACGGATTGGAAGGAACCTGTGACCCGTGGATACTCCCGAACCGAAACCCCGGCGTGACGACGAACAGGACGGCCAGCGGCTTCCCATGCGGGGGATGCTGATCTGGCTGCTTCTCCTGCTGCTGTTCTTCAGCATGTTCCATTTCTTCTCGCAGGGGCAGGACCGGCGCATCCGTGTGCCCTACAGCCCGGACTTCGTGCAGCTGGTGAAGGAGAAGAAGATCAGCCGGTGCGAGGTCATCCTCGAGGTCTCCGGCCTGCAATACGTCAGCGGCGAACTGATCGACCTCGACGCGAAGACGGGCAAACCGGTGAAGTTCCGGACGGACGTCGTCGTCACCGACAATCTTCCGCAGTGGCTGGCGGACAACGGCGTCCGCTTCGAGTTCAAGCCCCAGAACCCCTACCTGTGGCAGATGCTGACCGGGGCCGTTCCGTTCCTCGTGCTCATGGCGCTCGTGTACTTCCTTTTCGTCCGCCAGATGCGCATCGCCGGACGGGGCGCCATGAGCTTCGGCAAGAGCCGGGCGAAGATGCTGATGCGGACGAAGAACCGGACCACGTTCGAGGATGTCGCCGGTGTCGACGAGGCGCGCGAGGAAGTCCAGGAGATCATCGAGTTTCTCAAGGATCCGAAACGGTTTCAGCGCCTCGGCGGACGGATTCCGAAGGGCGTGCTGCTCGTCGGCCACCCCGGCACGGGGAAGACGCTCCTCGCCAAGGCCATCGCGGGCGAGGCGCAGGTTCCGTTCTTCAGCATCAGCGGGTCGGACTTCGTCGAGATGTTCGTCGGCGTCGGCGCCTCGCGCGTGCGCGACATGTTCGAGCAGGGGAAGAAGCACGCGCCGTGCATCATCTTCATCGACGAGATCGACGCCGTGGGCCGCAGCCGGTTCAGCGGCATCGGCGGCGGACACGACGAACGCGAGCAGAC
>CAYXFW010000047.1:7665-11374 GCA_964464305.1 uncultured Verrucomicrobiota bacterium | reverse complement strand
CCGAGGCCATGCCATGAAGATGCCAGCCTATGAGATCGACGAGCCGGACATCAACGTATCGTCGTTGATCGACATGGTGTTCCTGCTGCTGGCCTACTTCATCGCCACCGCCAGTCTCGTCCGCTCCGAGGCCGACTTGGGGATCCGTCTGCCGGGCATGCTGGTCCAGGCGCAGTCCGTGGACACGCCCGACGAGCAGACGATCGAGGTGCGCGAGACCGGCCGCGTCGTGCTCAACGGACTCGAATACGATACGCCGGATTCGACGGACCTTCCCCAGTTGGTGCAGATGCTGACGCGGTACAAGCTCTCTTCCGTCGCCAATAAGACCGAGTCGATGGTGACGCTTCAGGGCGATGACGAAACCAAGCACCAGCGCGTGGTCGACGTCATGAATGCCTGCGCAAAGGCTGGAATCAAGAACGTGACCTTCGCCGCCGGCGGCGAGTAACGGAGGCGCCATGACACCGAAACTGGACCTCAATGCCCTTCTGTCGGGGTGGGGGTATGCCAAGCTTTCCCAGGAGCGCCGCAAGACCCTCATGCTGGTCGGCGGCATCAGCTTGGTCATCCACGTCGTGGCCATGTTGATCTTCGGGGCATGGGTCGTCATCCGGTCGCTGACCGACGAGCGCACCGTGTTCACCCAGCCGCCCCCGGTCAAGACGTACGAGCCGCGGAAGCTGGAGCACAAGGTCAAGGTGTCCAAGCGTCAGCGCAGTTCCAGCCGTCCGGCCATCATGCCGCGGTTGGTGGCGCTGAAGCCCTCCAACTTCGCCCTGCCGGAAATCAAGGTCGACCCCAAGGTCGTCAAGACTGCGTTCCAGCCGAAGTTCAAGGCGATCACGGGCATGGGGCTCGGCGCCGGTCTTGGCACGGGCTACGGGCTCGGCGGCTTCGGGGAGGGCGTCTCCGCCTTCGATTTCTTCGGCATCCGCGGCAAGGGCGAGAAGATCATGATCTGCGTGGACGTGTCCATCAGCATGATCGAGGAGAAGACCGGCGGGTTCGTGGGCTTCGAGCGTGTCAAGAAGCGCCTTGGAAGCGTCATCGACGTGCTTGGCGACAAGACGCTGTTCAACGTCGTCGCCTTTGCCGACTCCGGGTTGACGTTCAAGGACGAGATGGTCCCGGGCACGCCGGAAAACAAGGTTGCGGCAAAGAAGTTTCTCCAGCCCTTCAACACGAAGAACAACTACGGGCTGAACAAGGGCAACGTCAAGTCCGCGGAGATCGGCAAGAAGGCCACCGGAGGCTCGACGCGGCTCGATCTCGCGCTGACCTCGGCGTTCCTCATGGGCGCGGACACGATCCTGGTCATCTCCGACGGGATCCCGCGCGTGGGCAAGGAGCTCTCCTCCGACCAGCGGTCCTCATGGAATGCGCAACAGGCCGCCTGGCAGCGGGCGAATGCGGGGGCCATCGCGGCCGCCGATGCGGCCGTGGCCGCCGGAACGGTCAAGATGGAGCGGGTCTGGGAGCCGCCCAGCATCTCGGAGGACGGCGGGGTGAGGGAAGGGCGCTGGGTCACGCGAACGTCGGGCGGAAGCGGAGGCACGCCCCGGCCGGTGGCCCCGGCGATGCCGGCCGCCCTGCAGTGGTGGACGATCGAGGACTTCATCGAACACTTCACCCTGTTGCACGAGCACTGCTATTCGAAGAAGGGCAAGAAGCCGCCGGTGGTGCACACGATCGGGTACGCCATCGACAAGGAAGGCGGCGACTTCCTCCAGGCCTTCACGAAGAAGTACAACGGCTCCTATCGCCGGATCAGCAAGCTCTGACGTCGCGGCGGCGGGCCTTCGCGTCTCGCCGCCGTTTTGTTTTCCACCGGGTCAACCCATGAAATCGCGGATCCGTCGCGCGGCCGTCTCGGCGCCGCCGGACGGCGCACGTTCCGGGGGTGGCGGGGACCCAAGGGCCTCGTCGAGGGCTTCCCGGATGTCGCCCGCGTAAAGCCGGTCGGTCGTCAGGGGCGCACCGCGGCCGTATCTCCGGATTCCTTCCACCAAGGGGCCGGTCTCCGGCCACTCGGGCCGGCCCGCATGGACGAGCGGCACCCCGTTCACAACGCACTCCGACACGATGCCGAAGCCGGGCTTCGTCAGCACGGCATCCGAGGACGCCAGCACGTCGCAGAACGGGAATTCGTCGCGGTCGACGGCGTGGAACCGGGGGGCTTTCCACTCCAGCGGGCGGACGGTGAAAAACTCGTGGCCCTCCATGGCGGACAGGCGCCGCAGGGCGGCTGCGTCCCAGTGGAGCGTGCTGAAGGAGAGCAGCACCCAGCGGGCCGACGGATCGCAGCCCGTGCGCGAGGCGATCTCTTCCCGGCGGTTCCGCCCGGGCTCCGCGACGACCGGAATGTCCTCGATGCGTGGGAATGCGTCCATCGGCTCGTGAAACGGCATGCGCAGGAGGAGATCGCACGAGGAATATCCACGGCGGAAGGCCTTGGCGACCGGAGTCCACGCCGGGGTCGCGCGGGCGAGGTGTTCGTAGATCCAGTTCCAGGAGAAATTGCCCATCGCCAGCGCCGGAAGGCCGGCCGCGGCGGCCGCTTCGATCGGGAGGGCGGGGATGTCGCAGACGACCGCCGCGGCGCGGATGTCCCGGAGCCATGCGGCCTCCCGCGCGACCAGACTGTTGCGCCGGGCGAGGAGATCCAGGGCTGCGGCAAGGCTTGCGTCCGGATCGCACCGGATCGAGTCGTGTTGGACGAGACCCGTGTCCAACCCGTCATGCCGGATCGTGGTGGCTGGAGAAGGGACTCGATGGCGCAGGAAGACGCCGGGATGCCGGGCGACGAGCACGACCGGGACATCGGGATACAGCCGGTTGAACGCGCGAACGACGTCGCACGTCCTCACGGCGTGTCCGTTGCCATGCGGCGTCACATAGACCACCAGCGGTCGCGCGCTTGTCATGGGAGGGTGATAGCATCCCGGTCCGGACGGCGCCAGCCCGTTCCTTCTTGAGAATCGTCGCCTGGCGCGGCATCATGAGCGCGGCCGGTGGCCCGACGGCGCCGGTCCGGAGTTGCATTGATTTTCCGATTGATCATCCTGAACGGTCCCCGGCGGGGCGAGCGAATCACCGTGCCGATCGAGCCCATGACGATCGGCCGCGGCGAGACCTGCGGCCTCCGGATCGACGACCCGGAGATGGCCGCGGAGCACGCCACCGTCGAGCATCACGAGGGAGGGCTTCTCGTCCGGGACCTCGGCTCGATGAGCCGAACGCTCGTCAACAAGCGCGAAGTGCAGCGCGCCGTGCTGCACCATGGCGACATGCTCGAGATCGGTCTGACGTCGCTGCTGGTCCAGGCTTTCGTCCAGGCCGACATCACCGGCGGCGCGGGACGCGCGGCGCGACGAAAGGGGCAGCGGGGCGCCCTGGCTGCGGCGGCGCTTGCCATGGCGGCCGGGTTGGCGCTGTGGGCGTGGGTGGACCGGGATCGGGGCGGCGCTTCCCCGGAGGCCGGGACGTCCGCTGTCGATTCCACAACGACGACGGCGGTGGCGTCGGTTGTCACACAAGGCCTCGTGGCGGCTGCCGCGCTGCCGCCGGTCGTCCTCCCTGCGGCGGCGACGAATCGGCCGGCGCCGGTGGCGAACGCCGGTGTACCGGATGAACGGACAGCCAAGGAACTGCAGCGTCTCCGGGAGGAACTGGCGACGATCAAGAGCTCGTTTGCCACGCTCGCGAC
>CAYXFW010000047.1:645-7655 GCA_964464305.1 uncultured Verrucomicrobiota bacterium | reverse complement strand
CCAGCAGGTCCGACTCGCGACCGTTCCGCCGGCTGCCGCGGTACAGCCGACTTCGGTCAGGGTTCCGCCGGCACCGACGAGGGCGGAACTTTCGGACCGTTTGCTCCAGTCCGCCAAGTCCCGGCAGGCGGAGGGCCGGCTCGACGATGCGGACGAGACGCTGGCGAGGCTTCAGTCCGAGGACCCAGGGTATCTTCCGGCCTACCCGGCGCGGGCGGCCATGTTCGAGCAGCGGGGCATGCCCGACAAGGCGATCGGGCAGTGGGCGCTCCTGTTGCAGCGCGCCGCCGGCACGCCGGAGGCGAAACGCGCGGCGGGCGAATGGGCGCGGCTTACACAGGAACAGCGCCGGCGGACGCCGACGCCCGCTGGCCGCATCCGAATTCGGGATTTGGCCCTGCAGCGATTTCCCGACAGCGAGGACTACGACGACATGCGGCTGATCCGCGTGACCCTGGAGACCGCCGGTCCGGCGCCGGCCCCGACGCCGCTCCGGGTCGAAGTGGCGTTCTTCGACCGGGACGCCGGCGCCGGGGCGCCGACCCTTTCGCGCGCCATGACACCCCGCGTCGAGGCGCAACTCGCGGGGCCGTGGCAGCCGGACCGGACCCTGACGGCGAGCGCGGCCTACGTCGTGCCGGCCGGTTTCCGTGCCGCGAATCGGTGCAGTTTCCACGGCTACATCGTGCGGGTCTACGCCGGCAACGTGCTGCAGGACGAGGCGGCACGGCCGATGGACCTGCTGGCGCAACCGGCGGCGACCGCGGGGCGCCCCGCCCCCTGAGGCTTTCCGCATGCGCGTTCCCATCTCCGCCTGCATCATCTGCTTCAACGAAGAGCGCAAGATCCGCCGCTGCATCGAGAGCGTCCGGTGGTGCGCGGAGATCGTGGTGCTCGACAGCTTCAGCACGGACCGGACCGTCGCCATCTGCCGCGAATACACGGATCGCGTCTTCCAGCACGAGTGGCTCGGGTACGTCGGCCAGCGAAACCTCGTGCGCGAGATGGCGCGCGAGCCCTGGGTGCTGTTTCTCGATTCCGATGAAGAGGTGTCGCCCGGGCTGCGCGACGATATTCTGGGCGAATTCGAACGCGGACCCGGCACGACGGTTGGCTACGAGTTTCCACGGATGGTCCGCTATCTGGGCCGCTGGATCCGTCACGGGGAATGGTACCCGGACGTCAAGCTGCGGCTGTTCCATCGCGAACATGGCCGGACCGAGGGACAGGAACCGCACGACCATGTGGTCGTGAACGGCCCCGTCCGCCGCCTCCGGAATCCCCTCTGGCATTACACGTACGACGACGTCGAAGACCACATGGTGACGTTGAACCGGTTTTCGACCATCACCGCCCAGCAGAAGTTCGTGAGCGACGCCCCATTTCGGTGGCGCGATCTGCTGTTCCGTCCGGCGTTCCGGTTCATCAAGGGCTATTTCCTCCGCGGAGGGTTCCTCGACGGGTCGCACGGCTTCATGATCGCCTGCCTGGCCGCGATGGGCGCGGCCTTGAAGTACATCAAGCTCTGGGAGCTTCATGTCCGAGTCCGGCATGAGACGGACGCATCGAGGGAACCGCCGCATCCCGGTCCCGGAAGGTGAACGGCCGCTTCATCCCCCGGGAGGAGCGGCGGGGACCGGACCGGCCGTGGATCCCTCGGAGGCTTTGCGCAGCCGGTCCGCGAACAACGGCTGGCGGAACGGTTTCTGGAGGAACAGGACCGTGGGGTCATTTCGCAGGGCGGCGGAGACGTCCCGTTCGGTGAACCCGCTGGCGAGGATCACGAAGACATCCCGCCGGATCGCGCGGATTTCCCGCAGGGTGGCCTCGCCGTCCATGCGCGGCATGGTCAGGTCGAGGACGACGGCGCGGATCTCTGCAGCCCGTTCCCGGAACAGGCGGATACCCTCGACGCCGTCGCCGGCGGTGATGACCTGGAATCCCATGCGTTCGATCATGCGGCGGGCCACGTCGCGCACGAGGTCCTCGTCGTCGATCACCAGGACGAGCCCCGATCCCTTCCAGGTAGAAACCGCCGGAGGGCTTGGGGCCGGCCCGGCCGGCCCGCCGACGCCCGCCGCGGGCAGGTATGCGGTCACGCACGTGCCCCGCTGCGGGGCCGTGCGGATGCGGATGTTGCCGTGATGGGCGCGCACGATGCCCAGAACGACCGGAAGCCCGAGACCGCGCCCCGTGAACTTCGTCGAGAAGAACGGTTCGAAGATCCGCGGCAGTTCGGCGTCGGCGATGCCGCAGCCCTCGTCCTCGACCTCGATGGCGACGTAGGCCCCTTCGTGCAAACGATCATGGAGAACGGCCCCCTCGAAAAACCCCGGGCCGGCGTGGACGCACCGGATGCGCACGCGCACGGCCCCGGTGCGCTCGCCGAACGACTCCGCGGCGTTGACGATCAGGTTCAGGGCCATCTGCCGGATCTGGGCCGGATCCGCCTCCACCGGCGGCGTTCCCGGGGAACCGGCGAGGTCGAGCTCGATCCGATGGCCGATCGCGGCGCGCAGGAGGGGCATCGATTCGCGGAGCGCGGCATCCACGTCGATCGACCGGAGCGTGGTCAGGGTCCGCCCGGAGTAGGCGAGCATCTGGCGGACGAGGTCCGCCGCGCGGCTTCCCGCGCTCCGGATGCCCTCGATGGACTCGCGCACCGAAGCGGGAAGGTCGGCATCGAGCGCCATCTCGGCGTTGCCGAGGACGCCGACGAGGAGATTGTTGAAATCGTGGGCGATGCCGCCGGCGAGCACGCCGAGGCTCTCGAGTTTTTGCGCGGTACGGACCTGCTCCTCCAGCCGGGCCTTCTCCTCCTCGGCGCTCCGCCGCGCCGTGATGTCGCGGTTGCTGGTTCGGATGCCCAGGTAGGTTCCCCCGTCGTCGTAGACGCGAAGACAGGTGTGGGCGATCCAGCGCACCCCGCCGTCGCGGTGCAGGATGCGGAACTCGATCTCGTCGACGCGGCCGGCCGAGGCGTCGTGCCCGCAATGTCCCGCCAGGAGCGGCAGGTCGTCCGCATGCACGATCTTCCGCACGAGGTCCGGATCGTCGAGAAAGGCCTGGGCCGGCCGCCCGGTGATCTGTTCGCAGGAAGGGGACGTGTACAGGAGCCGGCCGTCGGGCGCCGTCCATAGCTCCCAGTCGGACGTGTGATTGGAGATGATCCGGTACTTGGTCTCCGAGGCGCGGAGGGCGGCCTCGTCGCGGCGCCGGTCCGTGATGTCCCGCAGGATCACGCTGCGAAACTCGCCTTCGCGGGTGTTCCAGGTGCCGACGGAGATCTCAGCGGGAAATTCCTGTCCGTTCCGCCGGAGCGCCCAGACCTCGCGCGGAACCCCAAGCATCGGATCGGTGGCCGGGGCCCGCAACAGCGAGAGGGCCTCGACGGGTTCCCCGCTGCGGTCGGGCGGAAACAACCGGGAGGGGGAGCGGCCGAGGATGTCTCCCGGCGCATGGCCGAACGTCAGGCTGGCCCCGCGGTTCCACGAAACGATGCGGTCTTCCCGGACTGCGAAGATCGCGTCGCGGGCCGACTCCGTCACGGCGCGGAACCGTTCCTCGCCTTCACGCCGGGCGATGTCCGTCCGGACGAGGCGGTCGACCAGCCATGCCGCCGGAATGCCGAAGAGCACGCATACCGCCGCCAGGGCAAGCAGGAAGACCTGCAAGGTCCGGCGGCCGTGCGCAAAGAGATTCCGGACCGTCTCGATGCGGATGAGTCCGGCCGATGCGCCGCCCACGCCCGCAAGCCGCAGGTAACCGGCGATCCGTTCGTCGCCCAGGGGCGCGGACCATGTCGGTGTATGCGGCGAGATCCGCCTCGTGGCCTCGCGGACATCCGGCGGCTGGGATTCGCCCGGACCGTACACGCTGATACGAAGGTCGGTCCCGCGGAGCAAAGCATCGAGGGCGGCCGGCGAGAATGACTTTGTGTGGATGAGGACACCCGACCGTACGTCGTCGCCCGACGCGGGACGCACGACACAGGCCGCGACGAGGAGGAGATGGCCCTCCCTTACGACGCGGAAAAGCGACGCCCCGGTCCGGCTTTCGAGAGCCGCCTGCGCGAGGTCGCGGAGGTGAAGGATGTCGCCGGCATCGGCCTCGGTCATCTCGCCGGTCGGCCCGCGCACAAGGGCCAGTCTCGTCGCCAGGTCGCGATCGAAAAGACAAAAGCCGTCGATCGGCTCGAACGTGGCCCGCGCGATCGCCGACCGTGCGAAGTCCGGCTGGGGGCCCCGGAGACGCTCCGCCGCTTCATCCCATGCTGCGTCGTGCCTAGCCGAAGCTGTCAGCGTATCCGCCTCGCGAAGGAGAATCGTGGAGAAGTCCACCATGCGGTTTCGGATCGAGTCCGCCTCGACCCGCAGGAATCCTCCAAGAAGGACCCGGTCCGACAGGCCCACTAACGCCAGCAGGATGCCCAGCGTCAGCAACAGGATGACGAGTGAAGCCTTTCGACGCAGATTCACGAATACTCCGTCGCTAAAACGGCATCCTAACACGGATTTCCGCGGAAAGAAGGGAGAACGGCACCCCCGCGCCGCGAAGAGGACCGGAGGTTTGCGCTTGTGTCCTGCCTCCGCCTTGGCCAGAGTGATGCCCATGCGTCCAAGGCCGGGGCGGACGCGGAGGAGCGACTCATGGACAACGGAAGCATACAAACGGTCATTGCGGCCGATGCCGAGATCATCGGAACGGTGAAGAGTTCGGGAACGGTCCGGATCGATGGCAAGTTGGACGGGGAATTACACTGCGAAAAGGACGCGGTGGTGGGCAAGTCGGCCACCGTGAAGGGCAATCTCAACGTGAATTCCGCTGTTGTGGAGGGCACGGTGAACGGGAACATCGTCGCCCGCGACCGCGTCGAATTGAAGGCGTCGGCGAGGCTCTCGGGGGATCTCAAGGCCAAGCGCCTCGTCGTGGAGGACGGCGTCACGTTCGTGGGTCGCTCGGAGGTGAGCGCGTCCGGTGCGTCGGCCCCCGCCGCCCCGGCGGCGTCGCCCGTCGCGGCGCCGCAGGCGGCCCATGCCCCGTCGGTCGCGGAGCCGCCGCGTCCGGGCCTGTTCGCCAAGCGGTAGACCGCCCGTCGCGTCCGCGCCCCGTGGGGCCACGCGTCCGGCGCCGGGCGCCGTGGCGCGCCGCCCATTGTGCAGGAGGGATCGTGGCCGGTTCCCGCAAAGCCACTGTCGTCAGCGGATTCGATATCGTCCAGTCGCTGGGGACCCGGCGAGGGGCGTCTTCGGCGGTCGCGGAGCCGCCCCCGCCCGCCCAGCGTCCGCCTCCCGCGGGCAGCGTGGCGATGCCGACCCGTCGCGAGATCGCCTGCCCCGACTGCGGCTGGGAATCCCATGTCATGGGTCGCCAGACCTACGCGGTGTGCCCGAAGTGCCGTAAGAAGATCGACATCGTGGACTACACGATCGATGTCGACTTCGCCGGCACCCTGACGACCGCCGGGAGGGTCCGCCTGACGCAGGGTTGTGTCATGCGGTCGGGAGAGATCCGCGCCGCCATGGTCGACCTGGAGAGCCGCGTGGAGGGCGGACGGATCGTCGCATGGCATCGCCTGAACCTGCGCGTGGGGGCCGTCTGCACCTCCGGACAGGTCGAATTTCGTGATCTGAGGCTGGACGCCGGTGCGGACTTCGCGTCGTCCGAGCCCCTGACCTGCCGTGGCCTCGATGTCGCCGGGGATCTGCGCGGGAGCTTTACCGTGTCGGGGTCCGTCATCGTCCGCACCGGCGGCATCGTCCACGGCGTCGTGCGGTGCGGGCACCTCGCGGTCGAAGAAGGTGGCGGTCTCGACGCCGACATCCACGTCGGTCCGGATGCCCTGCGGGAACCGCCCCCCGAATGAACCCATCTCCCGCGCCCCCGGCCAACCCGGCACCTCGCAACCCCGGAACCGCCGAACCTCACCACGTCCACCTCGCGGGCGTCGCCGGGGTCGGTATGAGCGCGGTGGCCCAGGCGCTCATGGACCGCGGCTACGTTGTGACCGGATCCGACCGGTTTCTCGATGGTGGTCGGGAGATCGATACGCTGCGCACGCTTCGCGACGCAGGGGCCTGTCTGATGCCGCAGGACGGATCCGGCCTCCGGGCGGATACCGCCGCCCTGGTGGTCAGCACGGCCGTGGAGGAGGGGAACCCCGATCTCGATGCCGCGCGACGGCTCGGCGTGCCCGTCGTCCACCGGGCCGCCATGCTCGCCCGGCTGGTCGGCGGCCGGCGGGGCATCGCGATTGCGGGAACGTCCGGAAAGACGACGGTCACCGGCATGACCGGGTGGATTCTCGAGCGGCTCGGCCTCGACCCGACCGTGGTCAACGGCGGTGCCGTGCTCGACTGGACCGGCCCGACGCGTCTCGGCAGCGTCCGGACAGGCGGTTCGGACTGGTTCGTGTTCGAGGCGGACGAGAGCGACCGCTCGTTCCTGCAGTTCTCCCCGGAGCACGCGATCCTCACGAACATCTCGCAGGATCATTTCGCCTTCGACGAGGCCGCCGCGCTGTTCCGCGAATTCGCGTCGCGGGTCCGCGGATCGATCGTCGCCGGCCCCGGCGTCGCCCGCATCCTGGGCCCGGACCCCGCGGGCCGCGTGGTGACCCCGATGCCGGATCCCGCTCCCCGCGCCACGCCCCGGGGCGTCGAGTTTGGCCTCGAGGGCGTCCCGTTCGAGCTTGCGATGCCCGGGCTCCACAACGGGTGGAACGCCGTCGTGGCCGCCGGTCTCGCGCACCGCCTTGGGCTCGATCTGCGGGCCGTCGCCGCCGCCCTCCGGGAATTCCGTGGCATTCACCGGCGTCTTGAAGTCGTGGGCAACGCGGGCGGCGTGAGGGTGATCGACGACTACGCGCACAACCCCGCCAAGATGCGGGCCGCGTGGGAGGCCGTGGCCGCGAGTGCGTCCCCCGTGGCCGGCGTCTGGCGTCCGCACGGATTCGGCCCCCTCCGCCTGATGCTCGACGAACTCGCCGCGATGTTTTCGGAGGTTTTGCG
>CAYXFW010000047.1:0-635 GCA_964464305.1 uncultured Verrucomicrobiota bacterium | reverse complement strand
CCGGTGTTCTACGCCGGGGGCACGCCCGGCGGATCGGTCGATTCCGACGAACTCGCCCGCCGGTTGCAGGCCCGGGGCAAACGCGTCGAGGCCGTCGCGGACTACGCCGCGCTCGAGTCCCTCGTCCTTCCCTGCCTGACGCCCGGCTCCGCCCTCCTGGTCATGGGCGCCCGCGATCCCGATCTCCCCCTATTTGCCCGCCGCATCGCGGCCGGTCTCGGTTCGGCCGGATGATACGGCTGCGCAGTCAGAAAATGACCGGGTTGCAAGGAATGTGGGCGCGGAGAAGATCGGAAGATCGTGCTTGACACGAGCGCCTGCTCCGTTGCAGCATGCGCCAACCTGCGGACGGGAGCCCGCGGGTTAAGGGACGAAAAGAGGTCGCCGTGAGGACGCGCGAAGTCAGGGCTGAATCGAATCCGGACGGTCTCTCTCTCTCTCTCTCTCTCTCTCTCTGTAGATTGCGCTTTTTCCATCTTGCGAGCCCGGGCGAACGCCGTTCGTCCGGGCTCTTCGCGTTGGTCCCGCCCGATCTTCCCGATGGATCTGCCGATGTGCCGAGGAGGACTGCCATGAATACCATCCGTTGCCTGCTTCCATTTGCACTCGCCGCCGGGATCGCGTGCGGACAAACC
>CAYXFW010000046.1:9416-11411 GCA_964464305.1 uncultured Verrucomicrobiota bacterium | reverse complement strand
GAGGCGTTCCTCGATCAGGACCTCGCGGCCGGCGTCGCCGAACACGCCCTTCACCAGCGCATCGTCGATCGCCGCCTCCGCCTCCGCGACCGCCGTGCATACCGTGACGCCCTTGCCGGCCGCGAGGCCGTCGGCCTTGACCACCACCGCTCCGCCCCGGGCGCGCGCGCAGGCCTTCGCGGCCGCGGCATCGGTGAAGCGCTCCGCCTCCGCGGTCGGCACGTCGGCGGCGCGAAGGACATCCTTGCAGAAGACCTTGCTTCCCTCGAGGCGCGCGCCGTCGCGGGTCGGCCCGAAGACCGCGAAGCCCTCCGCGAGGAGCGCGTCGGCGAGCCCGGCGCAGAGCGGCGCCTCGGGACCGATCACGGTGAGATCCGGCCGCTCGGCCCGCGCGAGCGCGACCAGACCCGGCACGTCCGCCGCGTCCACTGCGACATTCCGCCCGACCTGCGCCGTCCCGGTATTGCCCGGCGCGCAAAGAATCTCCGGCCGTTCCGGATCGCGGGCCAGCCTCCACGCCAGCGCATGCTCCCGTCCGCCCCCGCCCACCACCAGAATCTTCATTCGCGTCCCGTCCCCGGCTCTCCCGCGCGTCGCGCGCGAACTCGCTTCATATCCCACCCGGCCCCCTCAATCAAGCCGCAGCCGGGGCTTGCGGGCCGCGGGGGGCGGGAGTATGTCTGGCGGCGGTGCGCGGGGCGCCGCGGGGGAGGGAGACCATGACGGGAAGATGGACGGCATGCGGGGTGTGGGCGGCGGTGACCGCTGCGGCGGGCGCGGCGGTGGCCGGCGAGGCGAACTACCAGCCGTTCATCGTCGGCGAACGCGCGGCGGGCATGGGCGGCGCCGCGGCGGCGACGGCGGAGGGCATGGACGCCTGCTTCTACAACCCCGCGGGACTCGGACGCGAGACGCGCGATTCGATCTCGATCAACGGGACCCTGTACGGGATCCAGAACTTCGAAACGAAGGATGCCGCCTTTCCGGGCGAAGATTTCAACATCTCGTCGTTCGCGACGATTCCGACCGGCCTGAGCGCCGTGCGGAAACTGAAGGACGGGACCGCCGTCGCGTTTTCCGTCTTCGTCCCGTCCCAGTCGACTGCGCGAGAGATCCAGGCGTTTCAGGACAACGAGCATTACTACAACTACAGCCATGACGAGGAGACGCTTCACCTCGGCCCCTCGATCGGCCATGTCGTCAATGACCGGCTGTCGCTCGGCGCCTCGATCTTCGGGGTCTATCAGACCGCCAGCGAGTTCCAGAATCTCTACTGGGGCGACTACCACTATACCTATGCGGCCAACTACAAATACTCCGTCATCGGTGTCATCGGAACGGCCGGCGCCCAGCTTCGCCTGACGGACGAGTGGTCCGCCGGCCTCACCCTGACGACTCCATCGGTCACGTTGAGCGGCAGCGGCCGCGTGCAGGCGAGCGAAGTCCAGGCCGATGCGGCGTCCGCCGGGGCCGGTGCGCTGTACCTCGAGGACCTCGATGCGGACAACGGCCTGCCCGCCCGGGTGCGGATCGGGATCGGCTGGCGCCGGCCGGACGTCGGCAGTGCGGGGCTCGACATCACGCACCATTTCGCGCGCGACTACGACTGGATGGACGGCTCGCAGGACGGCGAACCCATCACGATCCGGCAGCAGCGCGAGGCCGTCACCGACGTGAATCTCGGCGGCGAGATCGTCGTCCGCAAGCGCTATCCCATCCGCGCCGGCTTCTTCACGAGCTTCTCGTCCGCGCCCGACCTGGACCCGGCGGACCCCTCGACCCCCGACCGGGTCGATCTCTACGGCCTGACAGCCAGCGTGGGATCCGTCGGCGAGAACGTCGTGCTGAATTTCGGTGTCAGCTACGTCTTCGGCGACGGCGACGCCTTCGGCAGCCGGCTCGACGGCGCGGGGGACCTCCAGACGGTCGTCAGCTCGACGAGCGAGCGCAGTCTCTACGTCTTTGCGTCCACCGCCTACAGGTTCTGATCCGGTT